>DMBB01000076.1 GCA_003446295.1 Erysipelotrichaceae bacterium | reverse complement strand
GCTCCACTACTCGACCACGGTAGAAGGCTTCCCTAAGGATTAACCTCTTGAGAAGCCTTCTTTCATCATCTGGTATATATTATGGCCTTGCTGGTCTGCTGACTTTATCAGGCTCAGCACATTGCAGTATATTTCTGCAGATTTTGAACTTCTGAATGATATTACTGCTCTGGATTTTCGCTTGCATTCCCGTAAGAGACGTTCACTCAGATTGTTATCGTATTCCAGTTCGGTCTCTGATGTCAGAAATGCCAGTGTTTCATTCCGGTATTCTTTCAGCCGTTTCGCCAGATTAAAGCCATCCCGATAATACTTTGTCGGCGGATGTAATCTGTATTCTTGTTCTGCTGTATCCAGTATTTCATCATATGTCCGGATCAGCACCTCCTGCTCCTCTTCTGTTATGCTGTTTTCTTTATGCCGGTGTATGATCACCTGCAGGTGTTTTTTCATCTTGGAGTTCCATGTCAGTTCCGGCTCATTATCGATACTGTCCTGACAATACCGTATGATGTGAGCCAGGCATTCCTGGTGTTCTTTAAAAGAAAACTCCTCATTGTAGTAACTCTTATCATGATCGTGAATTACCGCGTTCAGATAATCCTTCAACGGCGTTGCTTTTATTCCTTCTACACCCTTTACTCTCGACAGAGTATATATGACTTCCTTCTTATTCGCTGTTACATAGATGTTCCATCTCTCTCCGTTGATACGGATTCCTGTTGCGTCGCTGTGCAGCGCCGGCGAGTTCATCAGCCTGTGTATGATCTCTTTTCTGTCTTCTTCTGTTTTGTCTTTCAATTCCTTTGGCAGCCGGGCTATCATTCCCGTCGATATGTTCAGTCTGTTGTCTGTCAGACTTCGTATCAGTTCTGCTGTTTTCCTGATGGATACGTTGCAGTAAGAGGGTAATAAACAACAAAGTGCCTTAATCCCTTCGCCGTAATTTACTTCATTTACGACGTTCGCGGGAAAGGCACTGTAAATAATCTGCTTTGTATGTTTATTGCGGTATGCATGTGCTTCATACTCAACACAGCTGATTTCCATATGCGCATCAATGACCTGACGCACTCTCTTCATTTCCATTTCTTCCCAGTCTTCCGGGTTCTCAATTACTTTCGGAGGCACCAGTTTGATCACAGGTCCTGTCGGCTCCATTGGTCTGCGTGAGGCTCCCTTGTGGCCTTTCTGACCGCCTGGCAGGCGTCCGCTTTTCTCTCTGCTGTTGGCTATCTTTTTGTGATTCTCATCTTTACTGGATGGAATTGATGAGTTCGTATAATCACGGTTCAGCTGCGCACTCATTTTTTTGACCGTTCCTTCCAGATCATTGATCTGTTTGCGCAGTTCATCTATCAGGTTTTTATATTCGTCCAGCATATCTTCATATTCTTTGATGACATTCGTAAGCTCAGAATCCTTTTCAGAGATGATCTTTCTGAGACGGGCATTTTCCGCAATATTCTTATTATTCTTTTCGGACATCTTTTTATAGGAAGCTTCTGACATTGCGAGCTTATTCTGCAGCTTTTTGATTTCCTCCTCATATTTCACATTGAGAGATTCAAAAGCTTTTCCGGACTCATAGTAATCCAGCTTCTTGGAAAGACGGTAATAATCACCGCGAAGAATGTCATATTTTACTTCAAGTTCTGTTCTCATACTTTATGAATACAGGAGAAAATCAGTGCTGTCAAATGTGGAGAAAATACGCTGAAAATACAGTTTTCCACATACTGCAATGATCAAAAAAGCACGGATTCTCCGGTTATCCACAGGCTACCGAATTCAAACCCGTACTTTTACATTGTTTTTTGATTCTATTTCTTCAAAATGAGATCCGAATCATCTTCATTTTTGTGGAAAACTTTTTTCTACCGTGTGAACAGTAACGATTCTTAAGAAAGACGATCAGTCTATGCTGATTTTCTGCCAGAGGTGTACAATACAATGAACGTGTCAGACAGACATGGGGGGCAAAGATATGAGTGAAAACAACAGACTCAATGATGAAGAATTTCTGAAAAAGGTAGAAGAGGCTGCCAGAAAAGGAGCCGGCAGGGGAAAGCTCCGCACCATGCTCCTGCAGGCATTGCTGATCCTTCTGATCGTCGCAGGAGCAGTATATGTGATCAACCGCAGGGTCAATGCATTCAATGACAAACTGGAAAGCGTATTCCATTTTGAAGACCCGGCAGAAAGTCATGATCTCGTTCTGGAAAACAACGGGATCCTCGGCTATACAGCAGCCGATTTTGAGGAAGCAGTGCTGGGCGACGCACAGAAACAGAAAAAGCTGCAGGTACTGACGCAGGAGGTCTCTGACGTCAGCACGATCACAGAAGCCGGACTGCTGAACTGGAGCGTATTCACAAAGAACCAGCTGATCACATACAACGGGACTGCGGTATATACAGTGGACCTGTCAGAGATCAGCAGCTCGGATATTTCGTTCAATGAAGCAGAAAAGATCGTCACATTGAAGATCCCTCATGCAAAGATGGAGGAAATCAATATTCCGGAAGACAAGATCCAGTTCGGCGACACCACAGGCGGTCTGCTGGCCTTCGGTGATCTGCATATGACACCTGAAGATATCGCAAAGGTACAGGCAGGTGCCAGAGCTAAGATGGAGCAGAAGCTGGAAGAGGACCATGTGATCGATCAGGCTGACAGATTTGCAAAGCTTGCTGTATGGGAACTGTATTTCCCGATCATCAAGAGTGTCGCCAAAGATGTCTCACTGGAAGTGGAATTCAGGTAAAAACAGAATTGTGTCTCTGATAAAGCGTCTTTGCGTGAGACGCTTTTTCTCTGAACGGCATTTATACAGAAAGGTGCATGAAAACTGTAGAATTCTTCAGTTGGAATGCATATTGAGTTGTGCTAGAATAGTACCGTTATATTTTAAGGAAGATGTTATTGAGGTACTGAAGAAGATGGAAAAGTACAAGAGAAGCTGGGATTTCCATGGCAGAACGCTGACCGTTGAGAACGGGGAAATCGCCAAGCAGGCAGGCGGATCTGTCGTGGTCCGCTACGATGATACTGTGGTCCTTTCCACAGCAACAGCCAGTCACGAAGCGAAGGATTCTGATTTCTTCCCGCTGACTGTGCTCTACAACGAAAAGATGTATGCAGTGGGCAAGATCCCCGGCGGATTCTTAAGAAGAGAAGGAAGACCGACCGAACATGCAACACTGACTGCACGTCTGATCGACCGTCCGATCCGTCCGCTGTTTGCGGAAGGATTCCGCAATGAAGTCCAGGTCGTCAATACCGTTCTGTCGGTAGATCAGGACGCAGACAGCGGCATGACTGCTATGTTCGGCAGCTCGCTGGCATTATGCGTTTCCGATATCCCGTTCAACGGTCCGATCGCAGGCGTCATTGTCGGTAAAGTCGACGGTGAATATGTGATCAACCCTTCGATCGAACAGCAGGAACGTTCTGTTCTGAGCCTGACTGTCGCCGGCACAAAAGATGCGATCAACATGGTTGAAGCAGGTGCCAAGGAAGTGTCCGAAGATGAAATGGTTGAAGCACTGATGGTCGGACATAACGCGATCAAAGAACTCTGCGCGATCCAGGAAGAAGTGATCGCAGCATGTGCGAAAGAAAAGATGGAAGTAACGCTTTACGAGATCAATCCGCGTATCAAAGCATACATGGATGAACATGGACGCAAAGCGATCGAAGAAGCTGTCTCAATCAAGGGCAAGCTTGAACGTTACAACAAGATCGATGAGCTGATCGCACAGATGGAGACTGAAGTAGCTGAAAACCTGGAATGGGAAGATGACGCTGCTAAGGAAAAGGCCATCAAACAGGCTCATGAATA
>DMBB01000392.1 GCA_003446295.1 Erysipelotrichaceae bacterium | reverse complement strand
GTTCTGAAATACGGCGTCAGGAAATACCATGCGCACGCGAAAAGGCAGACAGCCAGCGCTGCCTTCAGAATGATCTGCAGTGTATTGAGCAATACCTTTTTCATCATCCGCCTCTCAGAATGTTACATAGATAAAGTCCTGGGGATCGTATCCCGGACCGTAGACGCCGAAGATCATGGCGATCACCATGATGCAGATATAGACTGCCCAGCGTACGATAAACGGGCAGTTCGCGATAAATTCGATCATATCCGTGAAATACCGCATGATGTCAGTCACGATGATCATCACTATCATACACAGGATCCACCAGCCTTCCGTCACAGTGATCCCGACCAGTTCATGATCAAATGAAGACAGCGGCGTCCTGACGCATGACATAAGTGACTGGATGACGAGGCGTGCCTCTTCCATTGAACCGGAGCGGAAGAAGATCCACAGGAAAGAAACGATCAGGAAATTCAGGATCATTCCGGGCACATAGAGGGCTCTGCTGAGCGTCTTGTTCTTGCCGGTCAGCTGACGGATCATATCCTCCAGCACACTGATCAGACCATGTCCCAGTCCCCATATCACAAACATCATCGTTGAACCGTGCCATATGCCCGACACAAGGAAAACAATGATCGTATTGATCCATTTCATGACAAGGCCCTTTCTGGAGCCGCCCAGGGGGATATATACATAATCTCTCAGCCAGCTGCTGAGGCTCATATGCCATCTTCTCCAGAATTCCCTGAGGTTATTCGCCAGATAAGGCGTGTGGAAGTTGCGCTCCAGATGAATGCCCATCATGCGGGCAGCACCGATCGCCGTATTGGAATATGCATCAAAATCAACATAGATCTGGAATGCATACAGCAGGACACCGATCAATGTATACCAGCCTGTCAGTTCGCTGTTCATGAACAGGCTGACATAATTGGACAGTGCGTCCGCAAAGACGAGCTTTTCAAACAGGCCCAGTCCAGCCTGGATGCATCCGTTTTTCTGATCTCTGTAATCAAACACAAACGTCTCTTCAAGCTGCTGAAAGAACGGTTCGCTGCGGTGGATCGGTCCGGCTGAGAATGCCGGGAAGAAGCAGATGTAGTCAAAGACAAGCACCGGATCTCTTCCGGCAGCCTTTCCTTTATATACATCAGCGATGTAACTGACCGCCTTGAATGTGTAGAAGGACAGTCCAAGGGGCATGATCAGTGCAGTATGTGTGAAATAACCCGCATACTTGAACCAGCACAGCCCTGCCACAGGCAGAAGCACGCCGGGGATCAGCAGCAGAATACTCTTCTTTTTCTGCAGCAGGAAACCGAACAGCCATGTGATCAGCGTCAGCACTGCGGCATAGATATATCCCGTCAGGTCCCCGTGCAGAAGATACAGGAACGCAAGATTGCATACAGCGACAGCATATTTCCTGATCGAGGCATGATGAAAGAGCCACAGCAGCAGACTGCTGAGCCCGACCAGTCCAAGATATTCAAACGACAGAATACTCATTTTTTACCCCACGGGAGAAGCTGATCTCCTTTTACCAGAAATGCCTTCTCAGCCAGACGTGCCAGCGGTGTATCGCTGTATGAATCCGAGTAGAACGAATCAATGGTTCCCTCCGGGAACCGCTCATAAAACCTCTTTACTTTTTCTTCGCCATGACAGTTGATCCCGTCATACTTTCCCGTATGCATATCGACCCTGCTGGCCATGGCTGTACGGATGCCGATCTTTCTGCAGAACGGAACGATCACGAACTCCGGCGATGCTGAAATAACGACATCGTCGTCTTTCTGCTGTCTGTTATACCATTCTTTGATGTGATCTGTATGTGAATCTATAAACTGCGCCACAAAAGACTCCATGTCATCGATATAAACAAACATGTGATAAAGGTTCTGCTTGAATGTCAGTTTCGGCATCAGGCGCAGAACATAAAGGAGACCGCAGACTGCAGTCCTGGGCAGGCTCAGCAGGCTTTTCGGTCTGTGCAGATAGCAATATAAGATAAAATCCGCAGTGGAATCCCCGCGGTATATCGTATTGTCAAAGTCATATACGTCCATAGTGAAAATATATCAAAAGATGCCCTTTTCATCAATCACTACCAAAATTACAGTTTGGATTATGGTATACTTTCTTCGATCATGTCCGGAGGCATTCAACGATGAAATATTCATTTGTCATTCCCTGCTACAACTCCTCTCAGTCGATCTCGCTTGTTGTCAAGGAGATCCAGGATAAGATGCTGGAGATGCAGGAAACAGAATATGAGATCATTCTCGTCAATGATCATTCAAAAGACAATACAAAAGAAGTCATTTTTTCTCTGGCGGATCAGCCGAATATCCGGGCCATCTCACTTGCAAAAAATTCCGGACAGGACGCAGCGTGTCTGTGCGGGTATAAAGCATCCAAAGGTGATTATGTCATTTCACTGGATGATGACGGTCAGAACCCTGCCAATGAAGTTGATAAACTCATCAACAAGCTGAACGAAGGCTATGATGTGGTGATCGCACATTATCCCAACAAAAAGCATGAATCATGGCGCAATATCGGATCCAAGGTCAATGACATCATGGAAATCGAAATGCTCGGCAAGCCCAAAGAACTGTATGTCGGCAGCTACTTCATCGCCAAACGGTTCATCATTGATCAGATCACGCAGTATACCAACCCCTATCCCTATATCAGAGGTCTGCTGCTCTCAGCAACAGACAACATCGCAAATGTCGATGTTCATCACAGGAGCAGGGAATTCGGCACTTCACAGTATACATTGAAGAAACTGCTGGGTTTATGGATCAACGGGTTCACCTCATTCTCTGTCAAGCCGCTCAGGATCTCCACAGTCATCGGCGGCGTCATTGCCCTTCTGGGATTTGTGATGACCTTGTATGCAGTGATCCATAAACTGCTGCACCCCGAGATCTCTGCCGGTTGGGCCAGCCTGATGTCCGTCATCACACTGATCGGCGGGATGATCCTGCTCATGCTGGGTATGATCGGTGAATATGTCGGCAGGATCTATATCAGCATCAACCACACTCCGCAATATGTAATTCAGGAAAAGAAAAATTTTGACCAAAAATAAAGCAACTGCATCGTGCAATTGCTTTTTTCATATTCTCAGTCCTCTTTGTTGACTTCTTTGATGTATGCATCAAAGTCACGGATATATTCCGAGCCGTCATAATGCGTGTCTGTCAGACAAAGCAGCACGGAATCATCTGAGAAGTCATACATTTCCTTCCAGATCATGCGCGGGATGAACACGCCGGTTCTGGGTTTGTCGAGCGAAACAACAGCTTCGTGTCCTTTTCCGTCTGTGATCCTGATTTTGCTGGATCCGCTGACATTGATCAGGACAAACTGGGAATGTCTGTTGGCATGTTTGCCTCTGACCATCGTATTGTCTGTCCCGTACATGTAGAAGACACGCTGGATCTCAAACGGGATATCCTGACCGCCTTCGATTGCGACCAGATTGCCTCTTTCATCACCAAGCTCATTGAATACGAGCATTCTGTAAAGTTCCATCTGTCACTCCGTTCTGAATGCATTCAGTGCATTGATCACATAAGTCTGTTCTTCTTCTGTCATGCCGTTGTACATCGGCAGAGACAGGATCGTATCTGCGTATTTCTCAGCGATCGGCAGATCGCCCTTCACAAAGCCAAGATACTTATAGGCATTGGAAAGATGCGGCGGGATCGGATAATGAATGATCGTATGAATGCCTTTTGCCAGCAGATATTCGATCAGTTCATCCCGGTACGGGCTGAGTATTTCATACTGGTGGTAGATATTGTTTGAACCGGGTCTTGTCGGCAGATAGGTGATCCACGGGTTATGGACCTCTGTATCATAGCGTCTGGCAATGGCCATGCGTTCCGCATTCAGTTCATCCAGGTACTTCAGCTTGACTCTCAGCAGACCTGCCTGCAGTTCATCGAGACGGCTGTTGGTACCGACGACTTCATTCTGGTAATGGACCTTGCTGCCGTAGTTGCGGATCGTCCTGATCGCATCAGCGTAGCCTTCGTCATCCGTGGTAATGGCACCGCCGTCGCCAAAGGCACCCAGGTTCTTTGTCGGATAGAAGCTGAAGCAGGCAATATCACCGAATGTTCCTGTCTTTCTGCCTTTCCATTCCGTACCGTGGCTCTGTGCGCAGTCTTCCACGACCTTCAGGTTATACTTCTGGGCAAGCTCCATGATCTTTGTCATGTCGCAGCTCTGGCCGTACAGGTGCACAGCAAGGATCGCCTTTGTCTTATCCGTGATCTTTTCTTCGATCTTTTCCGCATCCAGATTTCCGTACTGATCCGGCTCAACAAATACCGGTGAAGCATTGTTCATCGTGATTCCCATGACACAGGCAATGTATGCATTGGAACTGACGATGACTTCATCGCCGGCTCCGATGCCCAGTGCACGGAATGCGATCCAGAGCGCGTCCAGTCCGCTGGCAAGACCTACACAGTATTTCGAACCGATGTACTGCGCAAATTCCCCTTCAAAGGATCTCAGCTCATTTCCGAGAATATACCACCCGCTTCTCAGGACTTCCAAAGCCTTGGCTTCAAACTCATCCGCGTGCTGATCATACATTCGTTTCAGATTGTTCGCCATGATGTTCATTTGCAGCATCCTCCTTCTTGAGTACTTTCTCTATCACATACAGCGGTCTGTTTCTGGACTCATCCAGATTTCTCCACATGTATTCACCGATGATGCCGAGCATCACCATCTGGAATCCCGACAGCATCAATATCACGACCATGAGTGATGTCCAGCCAGAGACCACATTGTTCTTCAGTTTATCGATAATAAAGTAGATCGCACTGATCAGACCGATGAAGCTGATGATCACGCCTGAACAGGTGATGAAGCGGATCGGCTTGTTCGAGAATACGATGAACGTATCGATAAACAGATTGATCCGCTTGGCATATGTCCACATGGACTTGCCCTTCTCACGGTCGCGTCTTGTATATTCGATGGTCGTTGGATCATATCCGAGCCAGATCAGCTGCAGATAGATGCTGGAATTCTTTTCCTGCATCTCCACCAGCTCATCAGCGACCTTTTTGTCGATCAGGAAGAAATCAAATCCGCGTTTCGGATAATTGGGCTCCACCCATTTCCTGACAAGCTTATAATAGGTATCCGCAAACCAGTTCTTCAGGGCAGACTCTTCTCTGTCTTTTCTGACTGCCAGGTTTACAAGATTTCCTTTTTCCCATGAAGCCAGCATTTCCGGGATCAGATCAGGCGGATCCTGAAGGTCCGCACTGATGACAGCGATGGCTTCACCTTCTGCCTGACTCATGCCGGCAACGATCGCTCTGAACTCACCGAAGTTGCGGGAAAGCTTGACGATTTTTACCCTGGGATCCTGTTTCTGTATTTTGACTGCCTGGAAGAGCGTATCATCACCTGACCCGTCATCCACAAGCACCCATTCAAAATCGATATCCTTTCGGACATCAAATACATCTCTTTTCACTGCTTCGTACGTCTCCGGAAGATTCATTCCGTTGTAGTAACAAGGCGTTACGATAGATATTTTTGTCATATGTTCACCTTACTGCTAATAATCATACGCTATTTTCCTCATTTTATCATCAGCCTTTTCAGCAAGGGTCTTCTGCGGCTGCTGTGGTATGCGGAAACAGTGAGGCAGAAAAAGAAAAAGATCCGTTCCTCCGGAACCGGAAGAGCGGATCATGATCTTACTGCATGCCGTTGATCAGGGAATTCAGCTGGTCGGCTGTCATGCCTCTGCCTTCATAACCGGCGTTGTATGTGATTGCATAATGCAGATCACCGGCACTGAATACTGCCTCATTGATCAGCGTTCCGTCACCGCGGCATTCTGCTTTCACGCCTTTGAGGGTAACAGTCCATGTCTTGGAGTATTCATTGTTGTCTCCGGAAAGCTCGCTGCCTTCTGCTTCCGTTGACTTGCGGATGACCATTTCGTCATTTACGCTCTCATACATCGCTCCGATCGTGCCGGGCATTGCTTCATAGTGCCAGAAATTCAGTCCTTCCGGCAGAGCCTGTTCGATCGGCGGAGCAAACTTTACGCCGGAAATTGTGATTGCTTCATCAAGATCCTCTGTAAATGTCCAGGGATTAGGCATACCTGCTGCATCCATGCGGAGGAATACGCCGGCTTCCGTGTTTTCATTTTTATCATCAAACCATGTCAGCTGTGTGCCGTCGATTATAAAGCTTCCTGTACCGTCTGTGTATACAGTTTCATCTGTTTCCTTGCCGTCACTGTCAAATTTCTGGTCAGTCAGAACAGCATCTTTATAGACCAGCTTGCCTGCATCGTTATCCCAGACAGCTGTCATTTCCCAGTGGTAGCGTTCTGCCGCACTGTTGGGCCAGTCGATCACAACATCCGCTGTGTCACCGGATACCGGTGTCAGGACGATTGTGCCTCTGCCGGCAACTGTTTCCACATAGGTGCCTGCCAGGTCACTTACCATGTCAGGTGCTTCTGCAGCAGGTGTTTCAGGTACCGCTGTTTCCGGAGCTGCTGTTTCTGCAGGAACCTCGGAAGCTGCGGGTGTTTTTTCAGGTTCTTTTGCCGGTGCTTCAGCAGAGCATCCTGCCAGAAGCGCCAAAGATAATATTGCTATAACCTTTTTCATTTCTTTTTTCTCCATTTCATGCCGTATGTAACTTCGGCATTTACTATCATGATTGTTTTTCAGAAAATGTCCATATCAGTCATCAGGATTTTTTTACTTCTTAAACTCTTTTTTCGTATACTCCTCCACGATCTGTTCCGCACATTTTCTTGCGGAGGCATTGAGAAAGTAATACATCGGTACATCGTTCTTCCGGCAGAGATCAGTGATCTTGTAATAATCACTGTGGCTGATGGCGTTTGTCTGGATCCATACCATCTTCGCATTTTTGATCAGATCCTCGTTGATCCTGACATTGCTGAGTATACGGACGTTGCCGGTGATCATCTGACTGAACTGTCGGATAAATGAGTCATGGCCGCCGCATACAACGACTCTCTCGCTGACTTCAAATGGAAGTTCGATCCGGTGATCAGGTACATCCTCTTCCGGATTCTGTGCCGCAAAGACCACTTCCCTGAGCCGGGAAAGTTCTTCATGTTCCTGCTTGCTTGTGCGGATGAGTTCCTCGAGTTTTTCACTGACTGCCGCATGATCTCTTCTGGATCTCCAGAGCTGTTCGTTCAGAGATTTATTTTCTTTTCTGATCGCAGCAATCTGCTTTTCATAATCAGGAACTGATGGTGTTTCAGTTTCCGGTTCAGCGGATTCCTGGGATTCCGTTTCAAAATAATTACCTGTATACCGGTGCGTTATCGCATGCATCAGGGTCATGCACATACGCATGACTCTCCGGTCCTCTTGCGGAACATCATATTGCTTCAATGATTGTTCCAACCAGTCAAAGCGACCGATATTTCTCGGGAGTACTACACCTGTATGCTCATACATCATCTGAGCAGGATTCAGTGTCTCACGAAAATACTCATCTTCTTCACTGCTTTCATACATAACTGAATACAGATCCAGGGGCGGTTCCGGTGCCGGATCATCTTTCTTCTGCTCAGCCTGGCTGATCGAATCCAGTTCATCGTATTCCACGCTCCATGGCAATGCAAGGGCTGTGATTTTTGCCAGCACCGTCCCGAAATAATACATCCAGATCAGATCATCGCCGCGGTCTGCCAGATAAAGCAGCGCAAAGCACAGACGGTAGGGATTGTCGATGTGAAAGGTCTTTATTCCGGACAGTGCTTCTTCCGACATGAACAGCTCCTGTGTTTTCTTTGGGAGGATCGGATAATTCTTGAACAGCAGTGCATACTGTTCTTTTTCTTCCACACCTTGCGCAATTGCATCTGCACATCTTCCCAAACCATCATCAAGTTCTGTAATCGTATCGAACTGACCCTTGAGCTCACGCAAAGATTTATCCTGTGTGAGCAGACTGTTTGTATTTTCCGGGCCAAGTCTGACGGTAAACTTGTTTTCGTATTGATTCAGTTTTCTTTCCAAACGGTCATGGCGTTTCATCTGTTCGTCACGTTCTTTGTGATTTTCTCTCAGACCGGCAAAAAAGATACGGGCAAGCTGCCAGTATTTATCACGAAAATCATTCACTGCTTCGTTGATCGCCTCTTCCGGAAGTGCTGACAGCAGAGCTTCAAATGTTCTGCGGGACGGTACATCCTTCATGTGTTTTCCACGGATCGTTGCTTCATCCAGAATCGTACGATGCGGTTCTCCTTTGGGACTGTACACTTTGCAGTCATCATTCCTGTGCAGCAGGACATATTTGACCTTCATGATGATCAGAGTGGAAAACGTAAAATCTTCCACTGTCAAACACCCCGGTACATCATACATCTCGTCTTCACTGAGCTGAGGAAGAATGTCCGCTTCTGTCTGCCACAGTTTTTTTGCGTCCTGCAGAGTGTCCAGGATCCATAGAGATGCTCCGAGAAGCAGATCCATTTCATCATCAAGAGTGTCATAACTTTCCTGCAGAATGGAATTCAGATAGGACCAATCATCCTCAAAATAAGATGTTCCGGGATAATCCGGATAGGCTTCTCCGATCATTTCCCGCGCATAACCGAGATTCTTCAACGCTGTCTCCATGCGTTTTTTCATTCTCCGCTGGTCAAAATCCTTGTCATTAAAAAAACCTTTTTCCTCTGTATACGCTCTCCGTGAATCATCAAATGCTTGTTTAAATACTCTTCTGACTGTTTCCGGATCGGAATAATCCTTTGCGCCAACCCAGAGATCCAGTTCCCTGTCCATATATCTTTGCATCTCCTTCTTATTTACGGCATCACTGCCGGGAATGAATGTGTTTGCTGTTTGTAGATCAGTTTAATCATATTGTTTTTATGATAATCAGGCAATTATGCTTTTGCGCATGCACATACAGTTCAATGCTATAATATGGAAACATGAAACGAAAAGAAAACAACATAGTGACGATCGTGCTGCTGGCAGTACTGCTGAATATCGTATGTGCGGTGATCTTTGTACCGTATCTGAGGACAGGACGTGCATTTATACTGGACTGGGATATGCGTACTCTGTATGCATCGAACTTTGAGAATCTCAGGACGATGCTGGTGAAATGGAGGAACAGCGGAACGCTTCCTTTCTGGAGCTGGGCAAGCTTTCTGGGGAATGACTTCTACTCCACCAAGCTGTTCTACTTCCAGGATATATTTGACTATCCGTTTGCTTTGACGGATCTGCCGTATACGGATATCATCACGATCCAGACATATCTGAAATTCCTGACTGCGGGATTCTGCTTCCTCTATTACGCGTCAGTCAATCATTACAGCAGGAGGACAAAACTGACCGGATCATTGATCTTTGCGTTCAGTGCCTACAACCTGCAGACGATGATGCATCCGTTCTTCGCGTCGTTCTTTGTCTTCCTGCCGCTGTACTTTGCAGGGATCGACCGCTATATCATGAACCGGAAAAAAGGACTGTTCATCCTGATGGTCTTCTTCCTGTTCGTCAACAACTATTATCTGTTCTATTCCGTATCGCTGTTTACCGTCCTGTACTTCATCTGGAGATGGGA
>DMBB01000337.1 GCA_003446295.1 Erysipelotrichaceae bacterium | reverse complement strand
TCCGTATGGTTGCCGCCGATCTCTGTTCTGCCGGGTGCGCTGAACAGATGAACGTCTTCCTCATTGCTGAAGTGTTCAAGCAGAGCAGTCCAGCGTTCTTTTTCCTGCTGCAGTTCATGTTCTGAGTAAACTTCTGCCAATGGTGATTCTTCCGATATGACCAGCTGTTTCATATCACTTGCTTTCATGATCTAAACCTCCTGTAGAAAGATGGTATTCTGTTGTATTTGAACGTGTCTCACCCTGTTTCAGCAGCGGTGTTTCTGCATCATCTAGGTTGACCGCATCCGGTACATATTGTGTTTCAAAGCAGACGGAACTGCGCCATGGGAATACTCCGCCCTGTTTTCCGTGAATGGAATCCCCGTTCAGGAAATTGGATGAATACAGGTGGAAGCCCGGCAGGTCTGATATGATCTTCATCGTCATATCCCTGTTTCTGCAGGTGACCATCGTACGCATACCCTTTCCCGGTACTTCGAAATGATGGTCATATCCGTTTCCGTTTCTGATGAATTCATCATCAGCATCGATCCGTTCACCAAGAAGGTGCGGTGTGCGGAAATCAAAAGGCGTTCCTTCGACGCTTAACGCGCTTCCGTACGTCAGTCCATCCGGATCGACCCTGCGGAAGTGATCGGCGTCTGTCTGTATTTCATGATCCAGCGCAGTATCAGAACACGGTCCGTTCAGATTGAAGAATGCATGATTGGTCATTGAGAACAGCGTATCTGATCCGGCTGTGCCTGTGTATGTCACTGACCAGCCGTCATCCAGCAGTCTGTATTCGGCAGTGACATGCAGATCACCGGGATATCCCTGTTCACCATCTTCACTGAACAGCCTGCATAACAGGTGATCCTCATGCATTTCCACATCCCAGAAACGATCGGAAAAGCTGATCAGTCCACCATGAAGTGAGTTGGGACCGTTGTTGATCGGCAGATGATATACCTTGCCGTTCAGTGTAAATGTTCCTTTGGATATTCTGTTGCAAACTCTTCCGACAGAACCGCCCATATAACGCACTTCATTCTGATAGCCCTTTACTTCTGTAAATCCCTGAACGATATCCCGCTCGAGCGGTCTGTAAACAACACTGACAAGCGTGGCACCGAAATCAGTTACCGAGAGCTCAATATTGTTGTTTCTGATCGTATACAGCTTGGCCTGAAGCCCTTCATTTGTTGTTCCGAATTCTCTGCATTCCATGTTATCTCACCAGCTTATCAAACGCATCTTTTGCGGCATTCTGCTCTGCCTGTTTTTTTGATGATCCGCTTCCGGTACCCATGATCAGGTCATCCACAATGACATTCATCACGAATGTCGGGGAATTGGAC
This sequence comes from Erysipelotrichaceae bacterium, assembly GCA_003446295.1. The sequence goes on along the minus strand of DMBB01000337.1, from coordinate 2,138 downwards.
GGACCGCTTTCAGATACGAGTTCATAACGGACAGTACGTCTGTTGTCAGTCTGTACATACTCCTGGAACTTTGTTTTGTAGTCGTGGATCGTCTCGACATGATCGGGATGTTCCAGCTGCGGAGTAACCACTTCATCAAGAATGTTGTCAACAGCGTGCATTCCCTGATCAAGATAGAGCGCTCCCAGGAATGCCTCGAACATATCGGCGATGATCGCATTTTTGTTTCTTCCGCCGGTCTTCTCTTCACCGCTGCCCAGCAGCAGATAATCATTCAGCTTGAGCTGTCTTCCATATGCGGCCAGTGCCTTTTCATTGACCAGCTGTGCTCTCAGTTTAGTCATCTGTCCTTCAGACAGTGCAGGTTTCAGCGGAAATATATGTTCACTGCTCCAGAGCTGCAGGACTGCGTCTCCCATAAATTCAAGACGCTCATTGTCCAGTCTGGAGCGGTGTTCGTTCGCATAAGATGTGTGCATGAAAGCCTGACGAATCAGATCAGCATCATTGACGGTAATCCCTCTGTTTTCCAGCCATTTGATAATATCTTTCATCGTAAACCTCCTAATCCATATAGCTTGCAGGCGTGCACCGGCTGATCAGTTCCCTGTATTCTTCAGGATATGCAATGATCTGTTCGGCATCTTTCCTTGCCTGGGCTATGATACGCGTATCTTCAACGGGATTGCCCAATATAAAATCCGGAAGACCGCTTTGTTTCGTTCCAAGTATATCACCGGGTCCTCTTAACCGTAAATCCTGATAAGAGATTTCAAATCCGTTTGTTGTTTTTTCAAGTATCTCAAGACGTTCCATGACTTTTTCATCCTGAGAGCCTGTCAGCAGCCAGCAGTAACCCTGCTCGGAACCTCTTTGTACCCTGCCGCGCAGCTGATGGATCTGCGACATGCCGAATCTGTCCGCATCATAAATGATCATGCCTGTTGCATTGACGACATTGACGCCGACTTCGACGACTGTAGTGGATACGAGCACAGAGATGTGTCCTGCCTCAAAGTCACTCATGATCTGCTGTTTTTCTTCTGATGACATGCGCCCGTGCAGAAGTCCGACAGGATATTTTTCACCGAACAGCTTCCGGAGACTGGCTGCTGTATCATTGACATTCCTGGCGCTGAATTCTTCATTCTTTTCAACTGCCGCACAGATCACATACAGTTGTCTGCCGCGTTCAAGCAGCTGATTGATATCATCCAGCACAGTTCGGAAACTATTTTCCCTGATCAGTTTTGTGATGACCTGTTTTCTGCCGGGAGGCATCGTTTCGATCGTGCTGATATCCATATCTCCATACAGTGTTGAAGCCAGTGTACGAGGGATCGGTGTTGCGCTCATCAGCAGGAAGTCAGCTTTTTCTCCTTTTGCCCGCAGTGCTTTGCGCTGTTCAACGCCGAACCGCTGCTGTTCATCTGCGATGACCAGACCAAGATCCGCAAATTCCACGCGTTCCTGGATCAGGCTGTGCGTGCCGATCAGAATATCAGCTTTGCCTGTTCTGACTTCTTCAAGTACCTCTAGCTGCTGTTTTGAATTCATTCCGGCATAAAGTGCTCTTGTTCTGACACCCATGCCCTTCAGCAATGCAGAGACGTTCGCTTCATGCTGGGAAGCGAGTATTTCAGTCGGTGCAAGCAGTGCTGCCTGCTGGCCTGACAGTACGCACGCATACATGGCGATCGCCGCTACAAGTGTTTTGCCGCAGCCGACGTCGCCCTGAAGCAGACGGTACATGCAGCGGTCACTTGTCATATCCAGGAAAATATCCTGGAGTACTTTAACCTGGTCAGGCGTCATGTTGTAGGGAAGACTGTCAATCAGCTGCTGTATTCTGGCAGTATCAAATGTCTTTCCCTGCTTCATCATGACGAACTGTGTTTCACGGTTCAGGAGTATGCTGACGAAAAAGATCAGGAATTCTTCATATTTCAGTGTTCTGTATGCTTTCTTGACATCTTCTTCACTGCGCGGTTCGTGTACGCAGCGCAGAGCTTCTTTCCGTTCCAGCAGACGATATCTGTCGATCAGCTCTCCAGGAACGATATCCTTGATCTCTACGGCGTTCATCACTTTTCGGATAATATTCCGGATATCTTTCTGTCCGATTCCTTCCTTCACGG
>DMBB01000129.1 GCA_003446295.1 Erysipelotrichaceae bacterium | reverse complement strand
TGATCAGATCAGCCTGCTGGGGACGCAGCCTGCCGGGTGTTCCGCTGTAGCCGTGGATAAATACAATTGCCGGTTCTGCTTCGCTGTTTTTCCCGTTTTTGAACACATCGACATACAATGTTTTCACATCAGGTACATAAAGAGCACCGGGAATATTACCGACAGGAACTTCAGCCACGATCTGTCTGCGGAATGCCGGGAATGGAGCAATAGCCTTCTGTTTTCCTTCATAATGCTGGAGAATTCCGTCACAGACCGGTGTCCCTTCATGAATGAAGCGGAAACCTGCACTGAATACGGCTGCACCGTCTTCGATCTTCCATGTCAGCTGATCTGACGGGAATTTCCTCCAGATACCGTCGAAGTACAGATATGTGTTGTTTTTGAAGAAGTACAGTGTGCCCGGACCGGAGACTCCGTTCCATTCAACACTGCCGTTGTATGTATTTTCGGTATGTTCAACAAACGGCATTGATACAAAGGATGCATGATCGCCGCCCTGATACAGTCTGATCACAGGAAGATCATTCTCATCATACATATAGTGCTGATAGCAGGTGCTGTCGGCACATGTGATGGTAATACGGACTCTGCTCCTGCGTCTGAATGTCCAGGAAACCGGTTCGATGTGGAACTGCAGGTGTACAGGCTCATCCATACCTTCTTCCAGGCATCTGTCCATATCTTCTTTCATGCAGGGATGATATACAGCTCCGCTTTCATTCCATGCCTGTCTTGGCGCAGATGTCCGGTGGGATGCACGTATGACTCCCTGGGAAATATAGGTGGATTTTCCTTCCGCATCCACTTCTTCCAGGTAAGCGATGAAGTCAGCATCTTTCTGTGAGCAGGATACCCAGAGATCCACCGATGTCACACCTGTGAGTTCCGCGCCGTGGATATCAAACAGCGGCTGGGATGTAAATGTCAGGCCTTTGCGGTCGACACCGGGTGTCATATCACCGTCCCACTGCAGATGCATACGATCGATCGTCGCACCTTCACCTTCGTCAAACACTTCGATCGATGTGTCCACTTTGTATTCTGTTTCCGCTGCTTCAGGAATATTCTGTACCAGACTGCCGTCATGAACAGAATCAACTGTTCCGGATGTTTCCGGAGACAGATACAGCTTTACCCTCCGCTCTGTTTCCAGCGGCCAGGTATCGGAGCATCTCCAGTTTTCCCCTTCTTTTGCGTTCAGTGTGTAGTACATATAGGGCGGTTTTTCATCAAAACCGTTTGCTGTATCTTTCAGGACATAGTCGAACCATTTCAGATGTTCTGCTTTGAAGTCAAAGCGGCCTTCCGGATATGCATCTGTTCCGGTTCTGCTCTGATGGTGATCCCAAGGTCCGGCAAGAATACTGCCGCCCCATTCCTTGACAGCATTCAGCTGTCCGAAGAAGCCCGATTCGATCTCGCCGGCGAACTGATGGATTTTAATATCGCTGTTCCGGAATACTTCCAGATCTTCGTACGGCGGAAGTGTGAGATTTGTCTTTTCACCTCCGAAGTTCGGATTTTCGGAGTCTCTGCACATATTCGGCAGAACCAGATAATTCATGAAGCCGTGATTTTTGCCATACTGTCCGCTCAGATATGCTTCATAAGCCTGGTCACCGTCCGGATCATCATCGACCGGAGTCACCTTTTTCAGGAAGTCTTCCTTTGACATCGGTCCCTGCGGTTTTTTATTAAACATATGACCATGGCGCTTGCTTCCGGGAAGTGCCGAAACGCCATTGACATAGTCCTGGTAATAGAAGTCAGCATTTGCGACGACAGGTGTGATCGCCTTCAGTACTTTGGAAGGTTCGGGTCTGTTCACTGCTGCAGCGAACTGGATCAGACCGCGGTTGGAACCGCCGAACAGAGCTGCTTTCCCGCTGCACCACGGCTGTTCTCCAAGCCAGTCGAGCACTGCATTGACATCATGGCGGTCTTCAATGTCCGCAAAGCTGTCGCATGTACCATAGGAAGCCCCGCATCCGCGGCTTTCCAGGACGACACCGACATAACCATAAGGAACACAATACTCAATGATATCGACACCGTTATGCTTGCGCTCCGTATTCATGCGCTGTCCTCTTGACAGCAGCATGATCACGGGAAGTTTTTCTTCCGGATATGATCCGTCTTCAAGGACCGGCCGCATGATATCGCATGCCAGTTTTGTTCCGTCATAGCCCGGCACATAGAGTGACTGCTTTACTGATTTCGGATATTTCTTTTCCGAAAATCCTTCGTAATATCCGGGCATTGAGTTTCTGTATGCCATAACGCCTCCTTTTCTGTTTATGCTTCTGTTTCTGCTTCAGCCTGGCCCTTTGCCATCATTTTATCGCCGCCGATGAAGATCATCACTGCTGCTACGAGGACAAAGACTGAAGAAACCATGTATGCATTGGTATATCCGAGTTTTTCAATGAATAATCCGACCATTGCACCGGCAACCAGAGAGAAGATATCTGTAACGAAGAAGCTTGTTGCATGAACGGAAGGTCTTTCTTCCGGTGCGCATGCTTTATAAAGATACAGAGTCTGGATCTTGCTGTAGCCTGTACCGATCGTGCAGAGAATTTCACCGATCAGGAACATGTTGTATGTTTCTGCCCTGCCCAGAATGATCGTACCGATACCGAGAACAAGATATGTGAATACAAGGACGTATTTAGGCTTGATGAAGTCACAGAGCGCACTTGCGGCAAAGCCCCATACAGAGGAGATCACTGCTGTAATTGCAAGGATCGTTGCGATATCAATGCCTCTTTCCTGGGCAAGAACATTGTTGAACTGCTGGTTCAAAGTCCATGTAACGACTGCGCATCCCATCAGGAAGCAGACACCCATATAATTCTTATTGACGCCGCTGAACAGACCTTTCTTGCCTTTGGGCTTGATGCGCTGAAGCTTTTCATCATTCCAGTTCATGAAGTTGACAAGCAGGATCGCCGCAAGAGCGAATCCGCCTGCTGCGATCGTTGCTGTAACGATGCCGCTGGACTGATAGACGCTGACACCGAGTGATCTGACCATACCCTTGGCAAATGCAGAGAGCGCTGTATACACGGCATAAGTGGTACCCATAGCGCGCTTGTCAAGCAAAGTTGCTTCGATTGCGGGAATAACAACACCGACTATACTCCAGCCAAGACCGTTGATCGTTCTGAAGATAATGAACATTGTTGAGCTGGACATGCCGAGTGTTCCCAGCAGGAAGCTTGTCAGATAGCGGAATACGATAACTCCGATGACCAGAAGACGCTTTTTCTGTGTTGTCGTCATGTTTCCGGCAGGCATTCTCATCAGCAATGCTGCGATGGAATATGTGGATGCTGCCAGACCGATTGCGGCTGCGGAGATTCCGGCTGCCTTTGCGCCCATGTTGATGAACGCTGTGATCATGTTGTTGCTGCAGTCGGAAAGGAAGTGGACGATCATAAATATGATCAGGTTTTTCGTGAAGATCTCACTGAATTTCATTTTAGGCTGTGCCTGATTTGTTGCTGTCATAAGTCCTCCCTTGACTATGAGCAGAAGTGCTCTTTTCTGTTTTAAACATAATTGAATTACAGACATATCTGAAATATAAAAACAGAGAAATGTCATAACCAAAACGCAACAGCCGTTGTTATATGCACGCCTTTGAAATATGATTGACACAGAGGTTCCCTGTATGAACACAAAACAGTTTGATTATTTTACGGCAATTGCAGAAGCAGAAAGCTTTGCAGGAGCAGAACGTATTTCCGGTATCTCACGATCGGTTTTATATCGTTATCTGACAGGCCTTGAAGAGCAGTTCGGAGCAGAACTGTTTGATCGTGAAGGCGGTGGATTGAAACTGAACAGTGTCGGGAAGCAGTATCTGCTCGGCATCATGCGTATGAAAGACGTGATTGCCAGGATGCAGAGAGATCTTCAGATGATCGATGGTGAACGGATCCGTGAACTGCGGCTTGGGATCCCTCCTGGATTCGGAGCCAATATGCTTGCCGAACTGACACCTGCGCTGTTTTCAGCATATCCGACGCTTGTCATTTCACCGCTGGAGGGAACAACAGCCTCCCTGCTTGATGCATTGATGGAAGACCGGGTCAGCTGTGTTCTTTCCTTGTACGATGCACAGTTATTTCCCGGTACAAAAATTGCCCAGTGCACCGAGTCAGAACTGCTGCTTGTGCTTCCCTTTACCCATCCTCTCAGTCTGAAATATCGTCGCGATGCAGAGCGTATACATGACATCTCCCATGAGGATCTGCTTTCACTGGCAGACATGGATTTTGCCTACCTCAGCAGCAGTACTGCAGTTGGACAGATCATTGACAGAGTGATGCATCACTTCGGTCTGAAGCCGAAAATCTTTTTCCGTCTGCAGAACTCTGCGGCTCTTTATCATCTGGCCCGTTCAAGCAATGTTGCCAGCTTTTTTGTCGAAGATATGATTCCGGACGACAACGATCTGCAGCTGTTCCGCCTCCCGGTACGCACTTATGTCAAAGGCGGACTGATCTTCCGTGAAAACTATGAACCGACCGCAGAAGAAGAAACACTCTTCAGTCTTTACAGCAACCTGAGGATGCATACCCATCCGGAAACAATATCAATGAATGATCTTGCAACAATAATGCTTGCGCACGATAAGGAAAACAGTTATGGAAATCAGAATCTTTGAATACCTGCTTGCTGTAGAAGAAGAAAAAAACATAACGAAAGCTGCTGAACGCTGTTTCATTTCCCAGCCCGCTCTCAGCAAGCATATACGTCTTATTGAAAAAAGAATGGGTTTTCCTCTGTTTCAGAAAACCGAAAACGGGATG
>DMBB01000060.1:2941-5029 GCA_003446295.1 Erysipelotrichaceae bacterium | reverse complement strand
ACAGATGATGCCTGCTCCGAAACAGCTTGATGAAGGCGACTTCGAAGGCAGATACTACAGAGTTCATGCAAATGCTGAAGAGCTTGGCGCTCTGCTCAAAAAAATCGGTGCTGAATGTGATGCTGAAACAGTTATCGATACACTGACCAAATATGACATGGCTGTCATGGGACAGGGTGAATTCGAAGATGCTCCGAAGGCTATCGCTTCCAGAACTGTCGGCAACGTTGAAAAGAACGAAGACGGTACATACAAAGTTGACTCCTATGATCTGGAAAATACACTTGTTACAGTACGTCTGATGGCTCCTTCAACACACCATACAATGGGCGGCGTTGTTGTAGATACAGATCGTCATGTACTCGATGCTGACGGAAATGTGATCGAAGGCCTCTATGCTGCAGGTGAAGTTACAGGCGGTATCCATGGCGGCAACCGTCTGGGCGGAAATGCGATCGTTGAGATCTTTGTATCCGGCCGTACAGCAGCTAATGCTGTAACAGCAGATAATCAGTAATAACAGTTACTGAGTGACTAAAAACATATTATGATGAAAGGGCAGAGAATGATCTGCTCTTTCTTTTAGGGGGTTATATGAAAGTCAACACACTGCCTTTTATTGTACAAAGAGACGGAATGAAGATCCGTTGTACGGCATACCGCAGAAATGACAAGGTATGCACCAAACAGATACCAGTTATCATCTGCCATGGCTTTACTGCTGACCAGCGCAGTACCGCGCCTTATGCCCAGCGTCTTGCAGAACACGGATTCGCTGCTTTTACTTTCGACTTTATCGGCGGCGGATATGAAACGCAGAGTGACGGAACAATGATGGACATGACAGTTCTCACAGAGGTCGAGGATCTGAAAGCTGTGATCAATGAACTGAAGACAAGACCTGCGATCGATATGAACAAACTGGTTCTGATGGGTCTTTCACAGGGCGGTTTTGTGGCCGGACTGACTGCTGCACAGCTGCAGTCCCAGGTCAGCAGACTAATCATGTTCTATCCTGCTGTATGCATCCCTGATGATGCGAGAAAAGGCTCGATGCAGATACTGAGATTTGATCCGGAAAATGTACCTGATGTACTGGAAGCAGGCAGACTGAAGCTTTCCGGTGATTACGCCAGATGTGTCATGCATATGGATGCGCTGAGTGAAGTGTCGAAATACAACGGCAGTGTTCTTCTGGTACATGGAACAGGTGATGCGATCGTCCCGTTCCATTATGCAGAAGACCTGTTTCAAGCTTTCAGCCAAAAAGAAACGGACCAGGAGATCCGGTTCACTGCAATACCTGATGCGCCGCATGGTTTCAGAGATGAATACTTTGAGGAAGCATGCGATGCATTATTAGAGTATCTGGAAGCGTAAAAACTGTTTCTGACAACTGAAATACTTCGTAAAAAACAGGGGCCCATGCCGAATGCTTCATAACCGGTCAAAGTCAGAAAAAAAATAATTGCCCGGTGATATGTCTTTTGATGCATTTGCATGAGATTATTCAAGTGATTCATGTATAATTCAAATGAACAGAAGTTCAAGTTTGCTGATAAAAAGGAGGTCAAGAATGACAGACGGCAGAAAGTATATTCCGATGGAAAAAAGAACGGGAAATGAGTCTATCGTTTATTTCACAAGGGAAATATCTCCTGAAGGAATCAAAAAGGCTTTTGAAAAAGTTAATGGAAACATTACCGGAAAGGTAGCAGTCAAACTGCATACCGGTGAACCGCACGGCCCCAACTTTACACCTGCATCCTGGGTCAAAGAAGTACTGGATACAGAAGAATGCCTGAAAACTGCGACGATCGTAGAAACCAACACATACTATGAAGGCGGCCGCTACACGACTGAAGATCATCTCAAAACACTTGAGATCAACGGCTGGACATTCCGTCCTGTCGATATCATGGATGCTGAGGGAACAGTTACACTGCCTGTAAAAGGCGGCAAATGGTTCACAGAAATGAGCCACGGCAAGACCATGACAGACTATGATTCCATGTTTGTCCTGACACATTTCAAAGGACATACAATGGGCGGCTTCGGCGGATCAAACAAAAACATCGGTATCGGCTG
>DMBB01000060.1:0-2811 GCA_003446295.1 Erysipelotrichaceae bacterium | reverse complement strand
ACAGAAGATGAACTGATGGAAAAGATCACTGAATCCACCAAAGCAACGATCGATTTCTTCGGCAAGAACATTACATATGTTAATGTCATGAGAAATATGTCTGTTGACTGCGACTGTGCAGGTACAGCAGCAGCTCCTGTTGTAACGCCGAACGTCGGTATCCTTGCCTCAACGGATATCTGTGCAATCGATACAGCATGCGTTGATCTGGTTTACGCAATGTGTGAAGAAGATCATCATGACCTGGTTGAACGCATCGAATCCAGACATGGCCACAGACAGCTGAGCTATATGCATGAACTCGGAATGGGCAACAACAGATATATCCTGATCGATCTGGATAATAACGAAGTCAGGATCACACCGAAACAGGCGGTTGAAGGCGTAAAACCTTTCAAACTGATCAAATGATGACAAACAGGCAGATACGGGTTATCTGCCTGTTCTGTTACTGACGCAGTACTTTTTTCATCAGGAATCCTTCACGGATCCCGGTATCGGAAACATACAGCTGCTGTGTATCAAAGATGCGGATGATTTCAAGCATCATATGGATCCCCGGTAGAAATACGGGTATCCGTGCCGGATCAATGATCCTGTGCATTGCATCAGCAGCTTTTTTTTCATTGGTCAGAAGCCGCTGATATAGTTCTCTCACTGTATCAGCATGGATGATGGACCCGCAGTGATACAGATCATTGCAAAGCAGTTTGAATGCTCTTGCAGTGCCGCCGATTGCTATGACTGACTCTGCTTTCACATTGAGCGGAGGATAGCTGCTTCTTGCCTTTATGATCTCGTTGGCGCATTCCTCCGTATCAAGAGGCAGATGTCTCAGCCTTACACAGCCCAGCGGAAAGCTCATGGCAGCTGTTATCTTACGGTTTCTGAAAGAGATCAATTCGGTGGATCCTCCTCCGATATCAAACGCGATCCCATCATGGATATCCGGCCATGACAGCTGTGAACCGTAATAGTCATAAGAGGCTTCTTCCTCTCCGCTCAGTGCACTGACAGAAACGATCTCCCGGAAGCGTTCCAGCATGCTGTGCTGATTGTCGATCCCGCGCCATGGTTCTGTGATAAATGCTTCATATCCTGTGCACTCAGCACTGCGGAGCTTCTCACGGTACATCTGCAATACCTGCAGTGTTTTCTGTATACCTTCTTCGCGCATATGACCATTTTCAATATAATCGATCAGGTGCAGCGGTACAGACTGGTAAGAAGACGGCACGGGCCTGTTTCCGTCCATGATGTAAATGATCAGAACGATCGTGTTCGAGCCGATATCAATGATTCCATAACGTTCCATGACCGTACCTCCGAATATATCATAGCGAAATACACTGAAAATTACACATCAGCAATTCTCAGATGATATAATAGTTCAGAAGACGGAGGATATTAATCATGTATAAGCGTGTGCTTTTGAAACTCAGCGGTGAGGCTCTTTCAGGGAGCGAAAAAAACTTTGACACCGCTGTGCTGAAAGATCTGGCACAGGAAATTAAAGAAGTAGTCGATCTTGGCGTACAGGTTGCAATCGTTGTCGGCGGCGGAAATTTCATCCGCGGCAAGACACTGGAACAGATCGGCATGGATCGTGTACAGGGCGACTACATGGGAATGCTTGCAACGATCATCAATGCGCTTGCGATTCAGGGTTCTCTTGAATCTGAAGGTGTTGATACACGTGTTCAGACATCGATTGACATGCCTAAAATTGCAGAACCGTTTATTCAGAGAAGAGCGATCAGGCACCTGGAAAAGGGCAGAGTCGTAATATTCGGCGGCGGAACCGGAAGCCCGTATTTCTCAACCGATACAACAGCAGCATTGAGAGCTTCCGAGATCAAAGCAGATGTCATTCTGATGGCGAAAAACGGTGTTGACGGCGTATATTCAGCAGATCCGAAAAAAGATCCGACAGCTGTGAAATATGACAGCCTGACATATATGGATCTTCTGAATCAGGGCCTGCAGGTAATGGATTCCACAGCAACAAGTATGTGCATGGATAATCATATGCAGCTGATCGTGTTCAATATGAATGAGCGCGGCAATATCGTTAAGGCAGTCAGCGGAGACAATATCGGAACAGTGATCAAATAAGGAGGAAAGGATCATATGACATATCAGATAGTAGATAACAGCAGCGAAAAAATGCAGAAAGCAATCAGCCACTTCAAAGAAGATCTGAATACGATCCGTACAGGTATGGCAAATGCAAACATGCTTGACAGAGTCAATGTAGATTACTACGGATCACCAACACCTCTGAAACAGATTGCCAGTGTTTCAGTACAGGAAGGCCGTACGCTTGTAATCAAGCCGTTTGATCCGTCCAGCCTGAAGAATATTGAAAAAGCATGCAATATGGCTGACCTCGGCATCGCACCGCAGAATGACGGTTCTGTTATTCGTCTGACAGTTCCTCAGCTGACAGGTGACACAAGAAAAGAAATGTCCAAGAAGGTCGGAAAGATGGCTGAAGAAGCAAAAGTTCAGGTCAGAAATATCAGACGTGATGCTAACCAGGCTATCAAAAATGACAAGACAATGGACGAAGATGTTCAGAAGGATGCTCAGAATGAGATCCAGAAACTGACAGACAAATTCATCAAACAGATCGATGAAATGTCTGACAAAAAGACAAAGGAAGTCCTCAAAGTATAATCGCACTGGAATCACAGAGAAATCTGTGATTTTTTTGCGGCAGCTCGTCCTTCAGCATAACAATGCCTGCATTGTACATACCTCATTTCTGCAGATCATATATCTATATAAAAATGACCGGTACCACACAGG
>DMBB01000226.1 GCA_003446295.1 Erysipelotrichaceae bacterium | reverse complement strand
CCTCTGTACAGCGTCTTGACGATCTCCAGTGTTTCCTTCTCGGAAACGGACATATCGTAGATCTTCTTGTCCAGATCAAGCTCAAACCCGTATTTGCGGCAGATCTCCTCTACTGCAGCCCGTCCGCTTTTCATGTCGTTTTCTTTCGGGAGTCCCAGCAGGATATTTTCCAGTGCCGTAAAGACATCGATGAGCTTGAAGTGCTGGTGGACCATGCCGATCCCCAGGTCAAAGGCGTCCTTGGGGCAGGTGATCGAAACGGGCTCACCGTTTACCAGGATCTCACCTTCATCCGGAAAATAGACACCGGAAAGCATATTCATCAATGTTGTTTTTCCGCTGCCGTTTTCTCCCAGAAGAGAAAGTATCTCACCATGGTAGATATCCAGATCCACATTTTTATTGGCAACGACTTTCTTACCGAAAGACTTGCTGATATGACGCATGGATACAGCTGCTTCCTGCATAAAAATCCTCCTTGATATAAATATCACAGGCTTCATTGCAAAGCCTGTGATCGATTCTGCTTAAGTGTTACTCAGTTTCTTCAACGATGCCGTCGATTCTTGCAGCGAAGTAAGGAGCGCTGCGGAATTCGGACTCGTGGAAATAGCCGTCAATCAGGCATTCTGTATCATCAGTGAAGTCTGCATCGATATCACCCATGATGGATGTAGGTGTTTCGCCGCCGATCGTGAATGTGCTTGCATCGAATACATGCAGTTCACCGGACTTGATCTGAGCGATGACTTCATTGACTCTTTCTTCTGTTCCTTCAGCAACTGCGCTGCCAAGAGCTGTGATCTCAACTGCACCTTCGTTGTATCCGCCGGTCCAGTCTGTCTTCATGTTCTCGCCGTTCTTCCAGCAGTTGAATGCATATTCATAGAAGACTTCCCAAACGTTGGAAGCACTTGTCAGTGCAACATCCGGTGCAACATCAAGCATGGATACGTTGTAGCCTACAGAGTAAGCTGTGAATCCGTACTTGTTGTCTTCCATGTTCTTCTGGAGCTGTGAAGGAGCGCCTGTGGAATCGGCGTGCTGACCGATAATAACGCAGCCCTGTGACATCAGATCGTCACCGACAGTTGCTTCAGCTGTCAGATCGAACCAGGAGTTTGTATATTCAACATACATAGTGACGTTTTCAACAACGGACTTGATGCCGAGATAGAATGCTGTATAGCCGGAGACAACTTCTGCATAAGGGAATGCGCCGACATAACCGACTTTGACATTGCCTTTTTCATCGAAGTTTTCTTCTTTCAGTTCGCCTTTTTCATTCAGTTCAGCGATCTTCATGCCGGCAACGACACCGGATACATATCTGGATTCATAAACGGATGTGAATGCGTTCTTGAAGTTGTCCAGACCTGTTGTCCAGGCATTGTCGCCTGTATCAGCTACGAATGTAACTTCAGGATATTCCTGAGCAGCCTGCATCATGTAGGACTGGTGTCCATAGGAGTTGGAGATGACCAGCGTAGCGCCGTTTTCTACCAGGTCGACCGCAGCGTCATAGCACTTCTGGTCTTCACCGACGGAATACTTCCAGATAATGTCACTCTCAGCGATTCCGAGCTTTGCAGCAGCGTTCTTGATGCCGAGCATGTGAGCGTATGTGTAACCTTCGTTTTCATCACCGACAAGAATGATACCGATCTTCTCACCGGAGGCTGCAGCTTCAGGTGTTGTTTCTGCCTCAGCTGTAGCTGCTGCTGTTGCCGGTGTTGTATTATCAGCGGGCTTGTTGGAAGAGCATCCGACAAGGCTGACTGCCAGCATCATAGCAGTAAGTGATGTAAATAATTTTCTCATTGTTCTTTCTTTCCTTTCCTATTTGATTGAACAAAAAAGCTTCTTTAACAAAAATACGATCATTGTGCGTATTTTCTAAAGAAGGAGAAGTGCGGAGCTTATTTTCTTTCAGCTCCTTCCCGTAATCCTGCCGTAGGACAGAATGACCCGGAAGGGGGATTCTGCCATAGTCCTGGCATTTAAGGCGCCAAGGTAGAGACTCCTTCACCGTATCTGAAGGATTATACGACAGTTTTACACGGATATTCTATTCATCATGCCACGTGAAAGCAAGGAAAAAGTAAAGAAAAACCGATTAATTCACTGAAATAAAGAGAACAATCGGTAAATTTTGAATGTAAGCGCTTTTGTTTGAAGTGATATATGAAAAACCCATGCTCATCAGCCGGTGATCTTCTGGACCTCTACGGTATATCCTGTCGGATCCCGCAGAAAAAAGGAATAGACAGGGTAGACAGGATTTTTATGAGGAGAATCCAATGTGCTGATCCCGCGTCTGACCAGTGAATCGTAAAAATCATCGACATCCTTTTGAGACCTGCATTCCAGGGAAAGACAGATCCGTTCCGGACTGTTCAGAAGGAAGCCGTCCTTGTGCATCTGAAAGCCCCAGCATCCTCCTCCGGAATCGAAGATCTTCAGATTTCCTCCTGCCTGCACGCTGAAGATCGGAAGTCCGAGCACATCATGATAAAAGCCGGTCGTTTCTTCAATGTCTCTGCATGGCAGAAACACAATACTGTGGTCGATCATGGACACCTCCTATTTATGTCTCCAGCTGTAATACTCTTTGTCCTTTTCAGGGTCAATGAACTGATCATCCGGATCATCACACAGATAAAACACCCTGTCGCCATACAGATCTTTCCATTCCTGCTGCGAAAGCCTGAGGGTGTACTGCTCTGAATGCACGCGGATCCTGTTCTCATGCAGGGTGAAATATACAGGCATCTCTTCTGCCGTGCAGATCGTAAAGCCTTCCTTCAGGCACCGCAGTGCTTCACTGTAAGAATTGATTCGTTCCATAACCTTATTATAATAATCGCCCTGCACAAGACAATACGATGAGAAATACACGATATACAGAAAAACGCTGCAGTGGAAACTGCAGCGCCTGCTGTTTAAAGACACTCACCGTTTGACCGGATCACATTCTGATACCAGGCAAAGGAGTCTTTTTTATACCGCTTCAAGGTACCGTTTCCGGCGTCATCCACGTCTACGTAGATGAAACCGTATCGTTTGGACATCTGTCCGGTGGAACAGCTGATCAGGTCGATGCAGCCCCAGGGGGTATAGCCCATAACGTCCACGCCGTCAATATCGATCGCATCTGCCATCGCTTCAATATGCTTGCGGAAGTAATCGATGCGGTATGCGTCATGTACCTGACCGTCCTCCAGCACATCCTTTGCGCCAAGTCCGTTTTCTACGACCAGGATCGGTTTGTGATAGCGGTTGTAGAGACGGTTCAGTGTAAAGCGGAATCCTATGGGATCGATCATCCATCCCCATTCGCTCTTCTCAAGATAAGGATTCACTACTGTTCTGGACATGTTGCCTGCTGTTGTTTCAAGACCGTTCTCCTGTGCTGCTGCGATCTGTGTCTGATAATAGCTGATCGCAATATAGTCTGCCTTTCCTGCCTCCAGGATCTGCAGGTCCCCATCCAGCACAGGCAGCTCAATGCCTCTGCGCTTCAGGTCCTTCAGTTTGTATTCAGGCAGATAGCCCCGCATCATGACGTCGGAATAATAATCCGCATAGAAGTTGTCTTTGATCAGACCGGCCATCACATCCTGCGGTCTGCAGGAATATGGATAGGCAGGGGACTGTGCAATCATACAGCCTACCTTGAGGTCAGGATAATGTTCATGAGCATAGATGACTGCTTTCGCTGCGGCAAGGAACTGGTGATAGCTCGCCTGTTCTACCAGTGCGATATCATTGGTGAATACGCCTGCATTGATGAATCCGGAATGCACGGAACTGTTGATCTCGTTGAATGTCATCCAGTATTTGACCTTGTTATGATAACGGTCGAATATCGTACGGGCATATTTCTCAAACAGACCGACAGCTTCCCTGGACGCAAAGCCGTTGATGCGGTATGTCATTTCCAGGGGAATCTCATAATGTGACATCGTCACTACCGGCTGTATACCATATTTCAGGCATTCGTCAAAGACATTGTCATAGAACTGCAGGCCTGCTTCATTCGGCTCCTCTTCAAATCCGGTGGGGTAGATCCTGGACCAGGCAATCGACATCCTGTAGCACTTGAATCCCATTTCCGCAAACAGGGCAATATCTTCCTGATAATGATGGTAGAAATCGATCGCCTGCCGGTTGGGATAGTATTCATTCTCCAGCACTGCCGGGGATGCGTTTTCCGGATAGGTCTCCATCTTGAAGGCTACGGAAGCACCGTCTTCGCCGTCTTTTGTCCATGTCACAAGGCGCAGGGACGCCAGATATTTTTTGAACTGTTCCGGAATGCCGGGGATCTCGCAGGTATGTCTGCTGAGACCTCCGCAGGTCAGGACATCGGTAACGCTCAGGCCTTTTCCGTCTTCCAGGTATGCACCTTCACACTGGTTGGCAGCGGTCGCTCCGCCCCACAGAAAGTTTTCGGGAAATCTGCTCATAATCATTTCACTCCTCGTATATGATTCTGAAAAGCGGCAGTTATCATTTCCTGCCGCTTTGATGTTGAAATTCAGTCTGCTTCAGCTGCGTTCAGGGCTGCTTCATCCCTGCAGAGCTTTGCGTCGTATACCTTCAGGAACGGCAGATACAGGAATCCGTCTGCGATCACGCACAGCGTCGGGCCGACAACACCAAGGATACTGCCTGTCATCAGCGGGCCGAGGATGAAGAACGGCATGAATGTATTGAAGGATGCACCGGTCGGTACGAACAGTCCGATCTTATACAGAAGCATCAGGATCAGCAGATTCATCAGCGGTGCCACCAGATACGGAACAGCAAGGAACGGATTCAGAATGATCGGCATGCCGAATACCAGCGGTTCATTGATGTTGAAGATGCTGGAAGGAAGTGCCAGTCTGCCGAGAGCCTTGAGCTGTTCGGACTTCACGAGCTTTGTGTTCATCAGAAGGTTCATGGCTAGTGTTGCACCGCCTCCGCCGATCAGGCAGATGAATGTGCTGATCGCCCATTCAGGATGCGGGCACGGTACGCCAGCCGCAAATGCTGCAAGGTTTTCTGCATTGACGACACTCATGATCGGAGCGAATGCTACATAGGCTACCATACCGCCATGGATACCGAACAGCCAGAAGAAGCTTGTCGCAACCATCTTGACGATCAGACCTGCCCAGCCGCCGCCGACAGCCATCAGAGGTGTCTGGATCAGACCGTAGATGAAGTTCTGCGCAGTCTCGAATGATGTCAGGCTGAAGCCGTAGCGGATCAGCAGGAAGACAAGGAATGTCAGACCGCCGGGAATCAGGCTTGCGAACATTCCGGAAACATTCGGCGGAACGGAGTCCGGCATTTTGATGACCCATCCCTTATTCAGGAAGAATACGTACAGTCTTGCGGCAAGCATGCCTGTGAAGATCGCCAGGAACATGCCTCTTGCGCCGATGACGCCGGCAGGAATGATGCCGCTTGCCATCAGGGACTGTGTACGGTCGGCAGAATATACCATGCCGCTGAACGGTGTCAGAAGCAGGAAGCATCCCAATCCGACAAGTGCTGCTGCGAAACCGTCTTTATTGAAGCTTTTTGCTGTCTGGTATGCCATGGAAAGCACAACGTAGAGTGCGATGGCATCGGTTGTGATCGTGACCGGAATGGAGAGCAGATCTCCCAGTCCGCTTGAAGCAAGGAATGCTGTCCACGGTCCGAACGGGATCGACTTCAGCAGTGTGAAGAGCGAGCCGCAGATCGTGATTGCTGTGATACCCATAAACCCGTTCATCAGAACTTTCATGTAGCGGGTATTGGTGAATTCCGTGATTTTCTGAACGAAGTTATCCATATTCAGAACCCCCTTTTCTTTACACCTTTAGGATGCCACAGCCCGCGAATGCTTTCCTTATCAGAAGAGTTCCGTCTGAAGGGAACAGTTACAGCAGAGAAAATACGATCGTACGGAACATCAGCAGCACGGACATCACCATGATCATGGGGACTGCCGTATAAAGCAGAAACTGCCTGTCTGCTACCTCATGTCGTTTTTCTGAATAATATGTCCACATCCGCCGCGCTGCCATCAGGGCGAAGTTCAGGAACAGACATCCTGCAGCCAGATACAGCGGCAGATAAACCGGTCCCCAAAAGCGGATATCCGTGATCCTTCCGGAAACCCTGAAGGCGTCCTCGGCATACACCAGGCCTTCATGGAACGGTGTCAGAGACAGCAGCACCAGAAGTCCTGTCAGCAGTCCTGCCATTCTGCTTTCCGAGCATCTGCGGAACATGCAGCAGCCAAGTGCAGGCAGTGCATAAAGACAGATCACGCCGAGAGTCTTGTCGTATATGAATTTCATTGCCGTACTTCCGGTCATTCTGCTGATGATATATGCACACAGTCCTGCCGCGATCAGCGGTGCGATCACAACAAGTGTTTCAGTGAGGCTTCCGAGCGTGATATGATCTGCAGTCTTCTGCTGAGCGCTGATTGCCTTCACAATATTCTCATAGGTGTCCACGGTTTTCTGAAACGAGATCATCGTGTCTGCCAGTATCAGGCATTTTACGCCATGAGCAGCTGCGGTTTCCTCGGCTTTCTGCATACGGTCTCTGACCTGCGGCGTCAGGATCAGATAATCGGCCCAGTCAAGATGCTTTTCAGCATCCGCAATGCCGGCAGAAAGAAAGCTGTACGCTTCATTTCGTTCTTCCGCGATCATATTCAGTTTTCTTGCCAGGATACCGGAAGTCAGTCCCTGGATACAGATGATCAGGATATTTTTCATGAGTTTATGCATGCCCTCAGTTCTTCCGTGCACGGGTTGTTTTCCAGACGCTTCAGAAGTCTCCGGTCACAGGCGATCTTTGTGATGCCGTCGATGATCGACAGCCTGCCGGGATCATCAGGTGAAGTGGACACAAAGAAGACAAAACGGACTTTGTCGTTTTCCCAGCGCACAGGCTTATTCAGAATGTACACCATCAGCACAGTTTCTGACGGAAGACAGTCAAAAGGATGCGGAAGAGCGCATTCATTGCCGATCTCCGTCGGCGACATTTCTTCTCTTCTGATCAGATTATCATACAGCAGTTCCGTGCTTTCAAAATACCTGCCGGCTCGCTGTGCGATATCTTTGAGTATTTCACTGCGGCTGCTGAACTGCACACCGGAAATGATGTGTTCATCGTCAAACAGCTCCGCAGGATCTTCTGTTTCCTTTTTCAGAAAATCACGTATCCGTTCCGTGCTTGCAGAGTCAAGCGTCGGATTGATGCGGATCACAGGGATCGCTGTTTCAAACGGTATGACTACCGTGGAAAAGATGCAGCGGTATCCGCTGAGATCCTTGTCTCTGAGCGTCATGGATGAACCAAAATCAATATTCTCAGCATTGAGCCCGAACTCATGCACGAGCCGGTACTGCATGATCCTGGCTGTTCCTCTGCCGGTCGAGCATACCAGCAGATATCGTTTATCTTTCTGCTGTCTGTTTCTGCTTTCTGATTCCAGATTGCTCAGCTCCAGGGAAAAATGCATTGCCAGATAGCTGCACTCCTGATTATTGACAACAAAGCCGCAGACTTCCCTGATCACATCTCCAGCGATCAGCGCCAGATCATACGCAAGCGTCATCTCCCTGCGTACCTGTTCAAAAAGAGGATTTTCCTGCGGAATATGATACTTCAGCCTGATCAGCATAGGCTGCAGGTGCAGTGCAAGATTGACCGTCAGATCAAACCGTCCGGTCAGATCGATCCCTTTGACTTCGCGTATGCGCATCAGGATCTTCTGTGTCAGTTCCATTACCTCATCATCCAGTTCGCTGTTTTCGGTAATGACCTCCTTGCCCAGAAGATGCAGCAGCACATAGTTGATCTCTTCATCAGGGATCTCCACATGGAATATCTCTGAGATCTGCCTGATCAGTTCACGTGCTATTTTCTCCTGCTGGGGATACGACTGCTGCAGCACGATCGGTTCCATAATGAATCTGTTTTCTTTCACACGCTTGACGGTGATCAGAAGATGGTAGACCAGATTGTTGAAATTCAGATCCGAGATCTGATAATCGTTCTGATTCAGCACATCATAAAGCAGCGCCTGCATCTTCTGTTCCGAATATGTATCTTCCATTGAGTCTGTCAGTGCATGCGCATAGCAGAGACGTTTGTTCTTTTCCGTTCCTTCGACCATGATTCCGTATTTCGGGCGGCTTTTCAGTTCAAGAGAAAATCTAGCCAGATCCTCTTTGACTGCTTTGATCAGCCTGTCCATTGCCGTACGGGAAACATAGAATCTGTCCGCAAGGTCCTCGATGCGCACATAATCGTTCCGGTTCAGCAGATCATACAGCACTTCTTTCTTCATTTCTTCCGAGGCATCACTGCCGGTCAATGCCGCAGAAAAAGCACTGCTGTCATGTATGACCAGACGTACATCTTTACGGAATGAACTTTCCATGGAAAAGCCTTCAGCCTTGTTCTCTGAAGCGCTCTCCTTCAGGATCTGACGGATATAGCGCGGGGTGAAGCCGGTGCGCTCTGCCAGTTCCTGTACCGGCATGGGTACATTCTCTGCAGCGAGGATCCTGACGATTTCCTTGACAGTATCTTTCATGAATCCATTGTATCGTAACGGATCGCGTGTCTGCATTCAAAATTTACGGAACAGCTGTTTTCACAGGTGCAGACAGTTGACCTGATCCTGGTTATATGCGTGAATAAAAAAGAAAGCGGGGAAACCGATATGAAAGCAAGTCTGGACAGGATCCTGAAAAACAATACCGTCATGGTCATCGACGGTTCGATGTCTTCCGTACTGGAACGTATGGGTGCAGATCTGAACAACCGTCTCTGGACAGCTTCCGTGCTGTCCGCTCAGCCTGATCTTGTCAGACAGGTACACCTGAACTACCTGAAAGCAGGCGCTGACTGCGGCATAACCTGCAGCTATCAGGCATCTGTACAGGGACTGATGGAAGCAGGGTATTCCGAAGCGGAAGCAGAGTCACTGATCATCCGTTCTGTAGAGCTTTTCATGGAAGCGCGGGATCAATGGTACCGTGAAGAAGGAGAAGCTTCCGGCAGACAGTATCCGCTGTGCCTGGGATCGGTCGGCCCCTATGGTGCATATCTGGCGGACGGTTCGGAATATACAGGCAGTTATTCCATGGACCGTGAAAAACTGAGAAGCTTTCATCACAGAAGGATGGAGCTGCTTCATCAGGCAGGGGCGGATATCCTGCTTCTGGAAACACAGCCTGCACTGGAAGAGGTACTGATCGAAGCAGAGATCGCTGAAGAACTGGACGCTGATTACTGGATCAGCTTTTCCTGCAGGGATCATGTGCATACCTGCCATGGGGAGCCTGTATCAGAATGTGCAGAGATCCTTTCCGAAGGTCACCCGCATCTGAAGATGCTCGGCATCAACTGCACAGACCCGGACTACATCGTTCCGCTGATCCATGAAATGAAAAAAGGGACAGATCTGCCTGTGGCAGTCTATCCCAACAGCGGTGAATTATATGATCCCCTCACAAAGACATGGAGCGCCCGTAACGGGAGCGTTGATTTTGAAAGCAGGGCACTGGCTTATATGGCAGCCGGTGCTGCAGCAGCCGGAGGATGCTGTACGACCGTTGAGAAGCATATCATGCAGGTCTGCAGAGCCAGAGATACATATCTGTCTGCGGGAAGACCGAAGCTGATCCGCTAGATCAAAGACCTGCACGCAGTCTCTTATAACAAAGATGCCAGAAGGAAAACTGCAGTACATTGGTGATTGCCCAGGACAAAGGGAAGCAGAAATACAGTACTTCCAGTGTCGGATGCGCAGTCCATATGAATGAGATATACAGCAGTCTGACGACCACGATGCCGAACATCAGCAGGATCGTCGGCAGACTGGAGTATCCCATGCCTCGCATGGAACATGCGGGGACATCGAGCATTCCGTTCAGGAATACCCAGAATACAAGGATCCGCATCCTGACCATGCCTGCGTCAATGACAGCCGGATCGTTGGTATAAAAGGACAGCAGTGATCTGCCGAAATAACATGCAAGGGCACCGGCAGCCCATGAAGAGAAGGCAACCAGGATCAGAACATATATCAGGATCTTTCTGATCCTTTCTTTCTGCCCTGCACCTGTATTCTGTGAGGTGAAGGTGATCACAGACTGTGAGAGGGCGTTGATCCCGATGCATACAAAGGATTCGATATTCTGTGCTGCACTGTTTCCTGCTACAGCTACAGATCCGAATGAATTGATGGAAGACTGGACCGCAATATTTGATATGGCCCACATGATCCCCTGGATGCCGGCAGGGATGCCGGTCTTCAGGATCATTTTCGTCAGCTGTCTGTCAGGTACAAGCCTGCTGAACATCAGTCTTGTATCGCCTGTTTCATGAAGCAGTGCACGGGTGATCAGAACAGCTGATACGGATTCCGAGATGACGGTTGCCCAGGCGACTCCGGCAACGCTCATCTTCATCACTATCACAAAGAACAGATTCAGCAGTACGTTGAGCACGCCGCTCAAGGCCATGTACAGGGTATGGCGCTGTGTATCTCCGCCAGAGCGCAGGATCGCGGCTGAGAAGTTGTAGATCAGCAGCGGCAATGCACCGAGAAAATAGATGCGCAGATACAAGGTGCTCATACCGATGATGTCAGCGGGCGTACCCATAAAGACAAGCATGGATGGCGACAGAAGCAGACCTATGACAGTCAGGATGATCCCGCCGGCAAGCGCAAGAAAATATGATGTATGGACGGACGCGGATATCGCTCCTTTTTCATTTCTGCCGATCTGCCTGGCAATGACGATGTTGGAGCCGGTAGCCAGACCGTTGAACAAGGATACGATCAGATTGACCAGGGAGCCGGTTGCCCCGACGGCAGCCAGCGCTGCCTGTCCGGAGAACTTTCCGACGATGATCGTGTCCGCGGCATTGAAGGCGATCTGCAGCAGATTGGAGATCACCAGGGGATATGCAAATAACAGGATATTCCGGACGATCGGTCCGTGCGTCATGACAACTGTTCTGTTTGACATATCTGATATTGTAGCAATATTTACGGAAAATGAATGCTGTTTTTCTGCTTGATTCTGATTTCAGAAATTAATTTGACCATGATTCAAAAATTAATCATTTTTGTAATAAAAGTTGTGTTTTTTGGGAATACCGTCTATTTCATCAAACAAACAATTCTTTTGACAAACGGTGTAAAAAGTTTAAAAACGGGCATGATTTTTTTAATTCATTGTTGTTGTAACCGTTTACAATTTGAGAGTATAATGATTTTGGCGTTGAAAAAAAACGCTTGTTGAATTAGGAGGAAAGAATCAACATGAAAAAGTTTTTCGCATCACTGCTGGCAGTAGCAATGCTGGCAGGCTGCTCCTCCGGATCTGCTTCCGGCGGAGAAACACCTAGCGGCGGCGAAGCTGCACCCAGCGGCGGTGAAACAACAAGTGACGTTACTACATATGATGTAGGCGTTGCTATCTACCAGTTCAATGATAACTTCATGACTCTCTATCGTAACGAGATCGAAGCTTACTTCAAGACACTGGAAACAGATACCGTTAAGTACAATGTAACGATCGTTGACGGAAAGAACGACATGGCTGAACAGACAAACCAGGTCAACACATTCATTACACAGGGTATGGATGTTATCATCCTCAACCTCGTTCAGACATCTTCTGCAGACGCTCTGATCCAGAAGGTCGTAGATGCTGAAATTCCGCTGGTTCTGATCAACCGTGAACCGCTGGCTTATGACAAAGACGGCAACACTCTTGACGAATCTTATGAAGGAATCCTGAACAACGCTACAGTATGCTATGTCGGTGCTGATGCTCGTCAGTCCGGTACATTCCAGGGCGAAATCGTTGCTGAACTGCCTGACCACGGCGATATCAACGGCGATGGCAAAATCTCCTATGTTATGATCGAAGGCGATCCTGAAAACATCGACGCTCAGTATCGTACAGAATACTCCATCAAGGCTCTGACAGATGCTGGATACGAAGTTGAATGCCTCGATGACCAGGTTGGTAACTGGGATCAGACAAAGGGTCAGGAACTCGCTGCTAACGCTCTGACACAGTATGGTGATGCTGTTGAAGTTATCTTCTGCAACAACGATGCTATGGCACTCGGTGCTGCTGCTGCTATCACAGCTGCTGGCCGTACAGTCGGCGAAGACATCTACCTGCTCGGTGTTGATGCTCTTGATGAATGTGTAGAAATGGTTAACAACGGTACAATGACAGGTACAGTCCTGAACGATGCTGTTGGCCAGTCTCACACAGCAGTTGATGTTGCTATTAAGGCTCTGAACGGCGAAGCAATCGACAACTACTACTGGGTTGACTACGTAAAGGTTACAAAATAAGTCTATTAAGTAATCTTAGGGGTAAGCCTGCAGGCTTACCCCTTTATTCCATTTTCAGAAAGGTCCGTTAACGGACCGCACTTAGAAATGAACGGGGGCAATATTATGTCTGAATATGTATTGGAGATGAAAGATGTCTATAAGGCATTCCCTGGTGTTGTTGCGCTTGACCATGTCAAACTGCAGCTGAAGCCGGGTACTGTTCATGCTCTGATGGGTGAAAACGGTGCCGGAAAATCAACACTGATGAAATGTATGTTCGGCATTTATACCATGGATGAGGGCGAGATCTTCATTGATGGCCAAAAGGTTGAGATCCATAATCCGAGTGAGGCACTGGAAAAGGGAATTGCCATGGTTCATCAGGAACTGCAGCCGATTCCCGCAAGAACAATTGGCGAGAATATTTATCTGGGACGCTATCCTATGAAAAAGGCGCTCGGGTTTATTCCTGTCGTTGACCATGAGAAGATGTACAGTGATGCGGAGCGCGTGCTCAAAGAAGTCCGTATGGATTTCGATCCGAAGAAGAAACTCGGAGAGCTCAGTGTTTCACAGATGCAGTCAGTGGAAATTGCCAAAGCAGTTTCTGCAAACTGCCGAGTTCTGATCCTCGACGAACCTACATCTTCACTGACACAGAATGAAGTTGAAGCACTTTTCCGCATCATAAATGACCTGAAGGCAAAGGGTGTCGCGATCGTCTATATTTCGCATAAGATGGATGAGATCCTGAGGATCAGTGATGAAGTTACGATCATGCGAGATGGTCATTACATCGGAACCTGGGATGCCAAAGGTCTGACAACAGATTTCATTATCACAAAGATGGTCGGCCGTGAATTGACCAACCTGTATCCGGAAAGATCGAATGTTCCGGGTGACGTCGTATTTGAGGTGGAAGATTTCACATCGATCAACCCGAAGAGCTTCCGCCACATCAACTTCAATGTACGCAAGGGCGAGATCCTTGGTGTAGCCGGTCTGGTCGGCGCACAGCGTACGGAACTGATGGAAGGTATTTTCGGAATCCGTTCCAAAGTCAGCGGAACCGTTAAATATCTTGGCAAAGAACTGACGATCCGCCAGCCGAAAGATGCGATCGATAATGGTATCGCAATGCTGACAGAAGACCGCAGAGGCACGGGCATCATGGGCGTCCTGTCAGTGGCTGACAACATCTCTATTGCTTCACTGAATAAATATGTAGATCACGGCTTTGTTCTGAACACAAAGAAAATCGAAGAACTTGTTAAGGACAATGTCGAAAAAATGAATACAAAGACACCTTCCAGCAAAACGCCGATCCAGTCACTCTCAGGCGGAAACCAGCAGAAGGTCCTGATCGGCAGATGGCTTGCCAATAATCCTGAAGTACTGATTCTTGACGAGCCTACAAGAGGTATCGACGTCGGTGCAAAGTATGAGATCTATACGATCATTGCCGACCTTGCAAAACAGGGCAAGAGCATCATCATGATCTCATCCGAAATGGCAGAGCTGATCGGTATGTCCGACAGAATCATGGTCATGTGTGACGGAAGAGTTACCGGATTCATTGACGGTAAGGATGCCACACAGGAAAATATCATGGCACTGGCAACACAGTTTGAAGCATAGTAAAGGGGTTAAATAACATGAAAAAGGTAATTGATTATTTTAAAGGTAACCCGATTGTGGTCATGCTGACCATCGTTTCGATCATTGTCGGCTTTACCACAAAGAATTTCTTTTCCTGGAGCAACTTCGGCAACCTGATGAGCAACACTGCAGTACGTTTCATTATCGCACTTGGTGTTTCCGGCTGCTTGATCACAAAGGGTACTGACCTGTCCGCAGGCCGTCAGGTAGGTCTGGCCGCATGTCTGTCCGGTATTCTCGTACAGAGAGCTGAATATACCGGCCGTCTGTTCCCGAACCTTCCAGAATTCAATATGTTCGCAGCACTGATCATCGTTGTGATCGTAGGTGCATTGTTCGGCGCTATGAACGGTCTGATCATTTCAAGACTGAAGGTTCCGCCATTCATCACAACTCTGGGTACACAGACGATCGTTTACGGTCTCTGCCTTGTCCTCACAAATGCACAGCCGATCGGCGGCTTCCGTGATACTTATATCAAGATCATCACAGGACGTATCGGAAGCGTTAAAGGCTTCCATCTGCCTTATCTGCTCTTTGTTGCAGCAGCGTTCGGTCTGTTCTTCTGGTTCCTGTACAACAAAACACGCCATGGCAAATACATGTATGCGATCGGCGGAAATGAAATTGCTGCAGAAGTTTCCGGTGTCAACACAAAGAAAACAACTCTGCTCATTTATATGACTGCAGGTATCATGTATGCGATCGCAGGATGGCTGCTGGCTGCTAAGTCAGGCGGCGCTTCCGCAGGTATGGGTCAGGGTTATGAACTTGAAGCTATCGCAGGATGCACCATCGGCGGCGTTTCCACAACAGGCGGTATCGGTACTGTTCCGGGCGTTCTGGTCGGTGTCCTCGTATTCGAACTTCTGAAGATCGTTCTTCAGTTCCTCGGTGTCAACCCTTACTACAACTTCATTGTTCAGGGTATCGTCATCGTCGTAGCTGTCGCACTGGATATCCGCAAGAATATCAAGAAGAAGTAATCTATCTCAATATTCTATTGAACCGGGTCTCAAAAGGCCCGGTTTTCATATGCGCTGATGATCATACGGAAAACAGCAGAATGATAAAACAAAAGAAGTCCTGACAGGACTCCTTTTTCAGTGCCGATAGCCGGACTTGAACCAGCCACCTACGCGTTACGAGTGCGTTGCTCTACCGGATGAGCTATATCGGCGTTTACAGCATGTTTATTATAACCGCGTGCAGTTTAATATTCAATAAAAAATTCTGTTCCTGGTGAAATGAAAGCCGGCACTGCTGC
>DMBB01000082.1 GCA_003446295.1 Erysipelotrichaceae bacterium | reverse complement strand
GCACTGATTATAGTCCAGTGCATATACCTTTGCACCAAGGTCCACCAGCATTTCCGCTGCTGCTTTTCCCATACCGCTTGAAGCGCCTGTTACGACACAGATCTTGTCATTGTATCCAAAGTAGTCTTTCATATCATATTTCCTCCATGGACACATTAGCATTCCCTCGCCATCAAAAAGTTTGCAAATCATATATTTTTGTTAACTTTTGATGATAAAATCTGATCATGAACAAAACAGCTGACAAAAACCGCAAAAAGATCGAGAAAGCCGTTCTGAAGCTGATGAAGAAACAGGATTTTGAGCACATCACAGTCACGGATATCTGTGCAGAAGCATCCGTTTCCAGAACAACGTTTTACAATCATTTTACCGGTACGGATGATGTGCTTCTGTCGGCATATGAAACAGCGCATGAGCAGGCTTTCGGAATACATGAATGGACACTGGAATATTTTAAGAGCGATCAGTTCATCAAAGACATGATCCGGTTCTTCGATATCAATTCTGATCTGCTGATCGAATTGAGGCATTGGGATCTGCTGAGCAGGATCTCCTGGCTTCCGACAGAGAAATCACTCCATTCAGCTTCTGAAGAGACTGACAGGATCCTGTCAAAATATCCTGCCTATACCATGGTCTATTTCTGGGGAAACTACTTTTCGATCTGCTCCATGTGGCTTCGCAATGGCAAGAAAGAAACGCCGCAGCAGCTGTATGAGATCATCACCCACATGAATCAGCTGTAAACAGCGATCAGAGATATAGCATTGTAAATAACGGACCTGAACCTTTATCATTGTTTCAGGAACCGGCAAATTCTTTCTGCTGGTAAACAGGAAAAAAGGCATACTGCATATGACAACCGCAAACATATACAAACAAATATCTGCCATGATCCTGCTGATCAGTTTATCTGCAGGATGCGTCAGGGAACCATCCTCACAAGACAACAGTCTGCAGACTCCAGAGACGATCACGGAACAGACAGCAGTCACTATAGAGCCTGCCGTTTATCAATATACATTTGATCCTCATGTGATCTCTGCGGAATATCTGCAGATCTACGGTGATGAAATTGAGCAGCAGTTTTATGCGCTGTGTGATGCTGTTTTATCCGCGGAGGATTCTTTTCCATGCCCTTCTTCCGAACGGTTTCATCAGCTGCTTTCCATCTCTTCTCCCTGTTTTCCGCCTGCCCGGGAGCTGATCGATCCTGAGCGGTCATATACAGAGAACGGTACATGTTATCTTTCGTACCGTTATGATCTGTCTGAAACAAAAGAAAAGATCCGGGCATTCCGGGATAAAGTGACTGATGTGATCACTCAGGCAGTACCATATGAGGAACCCGATTACATCAAAGCCATGGAACTGTACACTGCTGTTTCCCGAAAAGATACCTATGATGAATCATATACCCTGGAGGATTCCCTGAAGCTGCGCTCATACAGGGCGGTCATGTCAGATATCGGGATCTGTCAGGAGATCGCAGCAGAATATATCTACTATCTGCTGCAGACCGGCATCAATGCCATCCCCTGTTCATCATTGAATGCAGATCAGAGTGAAGCACATGTCTGGGCTCTGGTCAGTCTGGATGGAAACTATTATCATGTCGATCCGACTTATGCGACACAATATCCGGACAGTCTGTTTTTCTTCGGTCTGGATGATATACAGCGCTCATATTACGGTGACTTCCCTGCCGAAAACTTTGTCTACGCTGATTCAGATCAGCTGAACAAAGAACAGTTTCAGGCTGATGACAGAAGATTCGTCAAATACTGGTTGGCTGAGAGGTATGAGATCGATCACCTCAGCAGAAAGATCACGATTACCGATCACGATACAGGAGAACAGACCGAATACAGCTTTGAATAACCGCATCATTCACTGAACATTTCCGTTTATGTTACGCATCATCCTGCAGGAATGAAAGGTTCACTATAGGCAGAATATGACTTATCAGGCAGAACAGTATTTTGTACTGACATTTATCAGAAAGAGCCGTCGTGAGAGACTCCTTTTTGAGCTGACATCTCCAAAGAAACGCTATGACGGGATCAGCCGCTTCTGCCATCAGGCAGAAGACGTGCTGGATCATTCAAAGATCATCATGACTGGCGAAGACATGGACCGTCTGCCGGAATTTCAGAAGTTTGTCCGTATGCATGATGAACCATGTTTCATTCTGTCACCTGACGGCTTTATCGATGGACAGCATGTTCCGCTGAAGGATGCTGTGGAGATGGCTGTGATGTGTCCTGATGCGGCAGTCATGATCGGAAGTTCATACGCCATTGTATTCGGTGAGTCTTCAAAAGGCGGCAGAGGCAAATACCTTCTGTCAGAGCATAAAAAGCAGCTGTAATGAACAAAAAAGAGGCAGGTATGCAGAACAAAGAAGAACTCAATGCTTACGTCAAAGAAAAAGAACCGAACATCTGTCAGATCTGTGTATGGAAAGACGGAGAAGAGATCTTTTCACAAGAATGGAACGGATATCAGAAAACAGACTGTACACATGTCATGTCTGCCACAAAAAGCATCATTTCCCTTTTGATCGGTATTGCCATTGACAGAAATCTGATCCGCAGCACGGAAGAAAAAGTACTTTCCTTTTTCCCTGATTACAAGGTGAAGCGAGGTGAAAAAACGATACAGGATGTGACCATCAGACATCTTCTGACGATGCGTGCACCCTACAAAGGAAAAGGAGATCCATGGTCAAAAGTATGTTCCAGCGAAGACTGGACAAGTGCCTCTCTGGATTTTCTGGGCGGCAGGAATGGCATCACTGATGAATTTGATTACCGGACAGTCTGTCTGCACATTCTCTCAGGTATCCTGTATCGGGTATCCGGAATGAAAACAGTGGATTTTGCAAACCAGTATCTGTTCGCTCCGCTTGGCATTCCGGAACATGAGAATTATTATGCAATGACTGCAGAAGAACATAAACAGTTCACGATCTCAAAGACGCCGAAAGGAAACATCTGGTTTGCGGATCCGGAAGGCCTTGGGACACCAGGATATGGATTATGCATGAGTGCGGAGGATATGGCCAGGATCGGACAGCTTTGTCTCAATAAAGGCGTGTGGCATGGAAAACGGATCATTTCCGAGGAATGGATCACAGAAATGACAAGACCAAGGCCTGTTGACAGTCCATATTTCCGCGGCATGCAGTATGGTTATCTCTGGTGGATCATTCATCCCGAGAAGAACATATATGCAGCGATCGGCAACAGCGGAAATGTCATTTATGTTGATCCTGAAGCGCATATCACTGCCGCTGTTTCTGCTTATTTCAAGCCGACGGTATTCGATCGCGTCGATTTCATTGAGAACGTTCTGCTTCCGTATTTCAGATAATGCATTGATAAAAGATCTCATCCGGATACTTCCGCAATGAGATCTGTTTTTTCATATTCAGTCAGGCTGCTGTCCGTCGTGTGCCTTCCAGGCGCATTCCGTGAACTGCATGTCAGTAAATACAGCCTTGAAGCTGGAGTCTTCGGGACTGCATGCATAGATGCCGAAGCGTATCTTCCCTGCCCCTTCATGCATATGGCATACACGGATCTGGGTGAACTGTTCACCATCCTGTGAACATTCGATGCAGTAATCGTCTTCCCTTCTGCTGAATCTGTACCACATGACCTTCACATCCGCGGGAATCGCCGTGGTCGCCCAGTCCGAATATCCGTGATTTGTCGCCACGGAGCCCAGATGCTGAAAGGATTCATTCTCATATTCCACGGAACCCTTCAGCCAGTTCTCCGAATCCAGATACATCACGATCCCGCACTGATCGAACCGGTGATGACCTTCGGAAAAATCCGTTTTTACAACAAACGAAAAGAACTTTTCCTCTGTCTCCATCTGCAGCACC
>DMBB01000355.1 GCA_003446295.1 Erysipelotrichaceae bacterium | reverse complement strand
AAAAAGAATCAGGATTTCCTGAGATTGTTCTCTCAGTCTTCCTGATTCTCTTTCTTTTCAGACCTTTCGCTCTGTAATGTCATCTTTAACTTAATGACATTGGTTTTTGAACCCGGTTTCAGCTTTTGGTTTTCAGTGAATATCCTTGAATGTGACCAGTTCGATATTGTTTTCTTCGATCCACTGTTTCATTCTGGGATCAGTCGCTGCAGCAAGATCAACGACCCTGCATGTGTTGAAGCTGGACAGTGCAAACAGTTCCGCATCACAATAGCCGCAATGAGTCACTATATAGACATAATCACAAGTCAGCAGTGACGCATCACCGGTAATGCTTCCGAGCGGGTCATTCTTCAGCTGTGCCTCAGGACCTGCTCCCATTGTGTACCAGTCCATCTTGTTTGTGACATCTTCACGTTTTCTGAAATCTCCCGTATAGATCACTCCGTATTTATCCGCGAGATCTTTGCGTACTCTTTCCGTTGTCTTTGTGCCGTATGCATGGCCATGAATATAATCCGGCTTCTTTCCGACCAGTTCGATGAACTTCTTGATCTGTGCATCAAACTCTGCGTAAAGCTGATCATAGTCAACATGATCATGATCATTTTCGTCAGTATCCAATGCTCTGTTCTCCCTGCTGGTAAAGAAGCTTCCGTCCTCATGGCAGAGATTCGGAACCTTTTCATAGCCAAGCAGTGAAGAGCCGGTAGAAGCGTTCAGGTCAATGCCGAATGCGATCTGATCCAGATATGGTCTGATCCATTCAACACATTCCTCGGTCCATGGCATGTTGGCAAACAAACCGGTATTTCTGACAACACCGTTCCGGATTCCGTGCAGGATACCCTGGGCAGCAGCCCGGGTGATCGCATAATCATCCGACTGGAATACTAACTTCATAATATGTTATTCCTTTGTAATTCCCTGTTCCTGTTCGTAGTCGATGTTATCCTGGATCTTGAAGAACGGATACCAGAGTACCATGGACAGCAAGATCATCAGCAGTTCCCAAAGTGCCAGCATAAATCCGCCCTGCAGGAAGCCATGGATGATACCCGGCGTTGTCCAGGGAAGCTGAATGCCATGCGGGATCGGGATCAGGCCGATACTCATGACGATATATGTGAGTGTTCCCTGAATAGCTGTCAGGAACAGCATCGGGAGGAAGAACAGAGGGTTCATAACTGTCGGAATACCAAACAGCAGCGGTTCATTGATAAAGAAGATCGTTGTCGGGAGAGAGAGTTTTCCGAGTGTCTTCATCTGCTGTGATCTGCTGAAGAATACCATCAGGATCGCAAGACCCATCATGGAAGCGACACCGCCGAATGTGAAGGTCTTGTTGAAAGCTGTACCGATAAAGATATAAGGCATCTTTGCGGTAGGATCAGCTGTGAATACAGCCAGATTTTCCAGTGACAGCGGTGTGTAGATCGGGTTTGTAATAGAACCGACGATGTTTCCGCCATGGAGACCGAAGAACCAGAGCAGACCTGTCATGATGTTGAAGAACAGCCAGGATGCCAGGTTGTTGCCCATGAAGCGCATCAGGTTGGACTGAATGACGCCGAAGATCATTGCGTGGAGGTTACCCCATGAAGTCAGCTTCATCAGAGCAGAAATGACCAGCCACATTGTAACGATAATGAAGCCCGGGATCAGAGTCTTGAATGAGTTGGATACGTTCGGAGGTACGGAATCCGGCAGCTTGATCGTCCACCCTTTTTCAACGATCCATGCATAGAGTCTTCCGGAGCACAGCGCTACGATCATAGCTGTGAAGAGACCTTTCGCTCCCAGCCAGTCCATAGAGAGTGCTGCTGTAGCTTTAGCATCTGCAGCTGCTGTTGTGAAGAACGGTGTTGTTCCTGTTACGATCAGGAAGGAAACAAGCGCGATCAGACCGCCGCCGGCACCGTCTGCACCGAATTCTCTTGCGCAATGGAAAGCGATGAAGAATACGGCATACAGAGCGATCATGGATACTGTAACAGTACCCGGCAGAGCCAGTACTGCATTCAGACCCGTCTTGCCCAACCACTCAGTGTAAGCGGGAATCGGAAGGTTTCCAAGCAATGTAAACATGGAACCGATGATGTTGGCAGACATAACTGCAACGAAACCGGCACTGATGGATCTCAGATACTTGTTGTTTGACAGTTTTCCTGCAAGCGGCATGAGGTATTTCTCAAGCCATGACATGAGTTTTTCCATTATTTATCCCCTTTCTCATTGTCTTCAGTTTAATCGAACCCTGCCGCTTTATGTTACGGACCTATGCCGCTCACCGCGGCAGAATATCGGACTTTTCTTCTTTTAGATATTTGTTGTCCTGTACCTTGAAGAACGGAAACCAGATGAATGCCTGAATGACCATCACGACCAGCTGCCATAATGCGAGCCGCCATCCTCCCTGGATCATTCCGCTGATCAGCGGAGGCGTAGTCCATGGAATATCAAATCCGATCACATAAGGCAGTATTCCTATTTTCATCAGCAGCCATGCGGCGAACGAACTTGCTATCGGAATGAAAACAAACGGTACCAGCATCAGCGGATTGAAGATGATAGGCAGACCGAAGATGATCGATTCATTGATGAAAAAGATACCCATCGGAAGCGCTGTCTTGCCCAGCCGTTTCATCCGCTGGCTTTTTGCCGCAAATGCCATCAGGATACAAAGCGGCAATGTCGATCCTGCCCCTCCGAATGTCGACAGTGTTCTGAACTGTCTGTTGATAATATGCGGAAGCGGCTTTCCCAGTCTGAAAGCCGTCAGATTCTCAAATGAAAGCGACTCCAGGATCGGGTTGCTGACAGAACCGACGACCGATCCCCCGTGAATTCCGACAAACCAAAGCAGCTGTGTCAGCAGCAGCAGAAGCATATTCAGCACAATACTGTCTCCGGCTACTACTGCGATCCTGTTCTGCAGTTCCCGGTATACCCATTCCGGGAAGCTCACATGGAAGAAATGACCGAATGCTGATGTAACGATCAGGAAGAATGACATGCTGACCAGTGTCGGAATCAATGAAACAAATGACTGGTAGATACTTTCAGGTATATTCTTTAAATTCTCAAATAATTCCTGGCCCAAATGATGCATCGAAGCATACAGTCTGACAGAAATGATCCCGGTGAAGATCGCGCAGAAAACACCTTTTGAACCAAGATATGTCATATCAATAAGACCGCCGCTGATTTCTGTACCCGGTGAGCATACGATCAGCAGGAAACAGATCAGCGCATTGATCCCCGCATGCGGACTGCTCACATCAAAATATGACGCATAATAATAACCGATCAGAAACACCGCATATGCACTCATGAAGTTGATCGTCATCTCTGCTCCAAGCAACAGCATCTTTTCGATCAGTGTCCCTTTGATCAGATCAGCTGCGGCAGGCCACGGCAGGTTCAGCAGCAATGTAAATATTGATCCCGTCACAAGCACGACCATCAGATTTGTCATCGCTGAAGAGATCGCTGACAGCTCTTTGCTGGTATTGGCAAATGATGCGATCTTCGAGATCAGCCTATGGTTACCATATTCTCCGGAATCATCTGTATGGTTCATCCGGGCAATGATCCGTTCCACATCCTGTTCCGCGTATGCTTCTGCCGGAATCAGGTAAAACTGTTTGTCAGGATATGTCTTTTTCAGATCATTCAGCATATATCCTAAATGAGGCGACACTAAAACAATATCTGCATGAGAGATATAGGAAACGATCTGATTGGATGCGCAGGATCCGATTTTATACTCCAGTCCGGGATGTTTCCGGACATATTCCCTGAAATGCGTCACCAGTACACTGGAGGTCATTCCCGCGGCACATATGATCAGTACATTCTGCATCTGACTTACCGAAAAATATCCTCATCCTGCTTCCCGGAATACTCTTTCAGGATCTCTGTCAGTGTGATGTATTCCGGGGTTTTCATATACCTCGCGATCTTCTCGCGGCTTGAAACAAAATCTGCAATCATCTCGGAGAATGCCCGGGACAGATCGTCGTCTGCGGTTTTCATGCTGAACAGAATGATCAATGAAACATCATCTTTTCCCCATTTCAGCGGTGTCTTCAGATGACACACGGCCAGCCCGATCTCATTGCTGATGAGTTTGTCGGGATGGGGCATTGCCACACCATTGCCGACAGTGGTTGCTGCAAAGCGTTCACGCTTCAGAACACTTTCTTCAAAGTCATCAGGCAGATCATTTGTTCTGCTGATCTGATCGCACAGAAAATGGATCGCATCATGTCTGGACGCAAAAGACATATCACGGAAAAAGAGTCTTTCATCCAGACAACCGATCACCTGATCCGCCACGCTCTCATCTTCAAAAAGCGTTCTCTCCACTGAATTCAGTTCGCTGAATTCAGGCAGTTCATGAATTCGAAGCACCTTCGCATCTGTTGCAAACGGGATCGGAACTGTAGACAGGATCAGGTCGCACTTCACGTGCGTATCTTTTTCCAGTTCGTAATAACCGGCTGTCATGATATCGATATTCTTGGAACCGAGCACATTTCTGAGTCTGTATTCCAGTATCCTGGATGTTCCTGCGCCGCTGGCACAGACCACAAGGACCTTTTTCCTGTGATGGTATCTGTTCTTTTCAATCGCCAGCGCAAAATGAAGCGCCATATAACCGATCTCATTTTTATCGACCGCATATCCTGTCTGCGCAATGATTTCATCGGCAGCCAGTGTTCCCATATCAAAAGCCAGAGAGTTCTTCGTCATAATCGTTTCAAGCATCGGATTGCTGATATGGAGTCCGAACTTTGCCCTGTGCAGCAGCGGCTGCATATGCATTGCCAATGCCGTAAACAGATCGGTGTCGCCGAGAAAATCATAATGATAATTCACCTTGACCGCATCCAGTATTCTTACAAGCATGTTCAGTGTTTCCGGATACAGGATCAGTTCATTTTCATTCACGATCATTCGCTTGCCGGCAAGATGGATCGCAACATATCCGACTTCTGATTCGGGGATCTCCTGCTGAAGCTGTTCCCCGAGTCTTCTGTAAATATCTTCGGCTATTTTCCATTCTTCCATCTGTTTCAGATCCGACAGTTTTCGCGAATCATCATCGATGTATGTCTCTGTACGGATCCTGGATATTGCCACGAGAATATGTATCAGCAGATAACGGAATCCTGCATCTGCCATATGGTAATCATATTTCTCCAGTGTTTCACGGATCGTCCGCTCAGCTATGCTTCTGATGCCCGGTTCAAAGTACATATCCATGATCTCTGTTTCATGATTGCTGAAAGGCTCTTCTATCAGCGTATGTGCGATCGCTTCACGGATATTTCTTTCTTCACCTTCAACACGAACGCCCTCTCCATAGATCGTTCTTAATGTCAGCTGAAAGGCCGCCAGTTGTTCCCTGACTTTTTTCAGGTCATCCGAGATCGTTGAACGTGCGATATACATCCGGTCTGCCAGCTGTTCGGTCCTGACCGGTTTTTTCGCAGACAGAAGAACGCGGATAATGTAATTGACACGGTCATCCTGACTGCCTGAAATAACAGTCTGTTCATTGACCAGATTACTCAGCATTTCTTTCTGGAATGCGTAGTATTTATCCTTGTCCTTTACAACAAGTCTGTAGCCGATGCCGATTCCCGATTCAATGTCGATCCCTGCCTGCGATTGAAATGAATTACGAAAAGTGCGTATACATTCCCTAAGTGTACGCGGTTTGATCTCAAGATACTCGCACAGCTCAGACTGGGAAACATATCCTGCAGTCTGTGCCAGTTTCTGGATCAGCATCATTTCTCTTTTAGACAATACAGCCATAAATATTATTTCAGATAATTGATCCTGTCCCTGTAATACCGGTGCAGCAGAAAGATCATGAGTGCAGTGAACAGGGTATATCCGATCAGCCGTTCTGTTGCGGCCGATGTCCACAAGCCCTGCACAGCTGCTGCAATAAAGATCATAAAGTTATATGCAAGCTCCAGTATCAGATATGCAAACAGGAGATACACGCCTGTTTTCCTGTTATGAAAAACTGCAGAGCAGATCAGGATAACCGCAAACACAGCGTTGAATACGATATCTGTCACAGCTCCTGTCCTTAGGAAATAGTAAATATTGCCAGCGCATGAGAAGACCAGAAGGATCTTCAGGATCAGGATGAGTGTATGTGCTGGCGTCATAGCAGCAGTCTGAACTGCAGCCGAACGATTTTCTGAATTCTTTTTGCTCATAAATGATGCTCCGATGTTTATACAATACAACATTTGTAATAGAAATAGTCAATTTGTTCCGCTTGGTTTCTGCCATCCGCCGCGGCATAATCCTGGAAAATCAAAGCTGACTGTAAACAAAAATACATGACAGTGCTTTAAAAAAGCGAACCGTGCAATGAAGCCGGTTCGCCTGAATGTATAGAAATAATCTGATAATTTTTTTAAGGGTCATGCTGTTTTCTGCTCGGATTCCGGGAGATATTCCGGGACCATTCTCGGTCTGGCAAATCCGCTGCCGGTTCCTGCCAGTGTCACGACTCCGATATAATACAGACCCGATGCGATCAGATGTGATACGAAGGTCGTTCCGCTTGCGGTGTTCAGGATCAGCAGGATACCTGCCGCAAACAGCATCAGCGATCCGCGTGAAGTCCTTGATGAGCGGGTGAATGATGTCGCTACCAAAGCTGAACCGGATATTACATAAAGGATCGCAATATACCTGAGATGTCCGAAATCCCCGTCTAAATTGTTGATGAACCAGATGCTGGCCGCGCTCATTGCCAGGAAGAGCGCGATCTGAGATTTTCCGGGAGGATCTTCCTTAACATAGTTGTAGCAAAGCAGAATATATGCAGCAATATACAGCAGGGCCCCTGCCGTAATGGACACGGTCATGGCAAAATCCGAGGCTGTCAGAAGCAGTACTGCCGCCATGATCAGCAGATGGAAACGATCTTTCCTGCGCCGGTACCCATAGAAGGCTATGATCAGCAGCAGGAATCCCATGATTGCTTTGTAAAGGTTGATCTCATCCGGTTCCACCGGATACAGCGCAGCATAGAACTCCTTGATGATAAAGATCAGCTGGATCAGGAATGTACAGACGATCGGCAGAGGACGGAATTTAACATCCTTCGGGATAAAGCCGCGCTTGCGCTTATGTCTGTGACGCAGCCACATAAAGACCAGCGTGACGTTGAACGTCAGGATCGCGATCGTTATCAGTGCGAACTCAATGAATGTAAGTACCAGGTCTCTCCAGCTGATATCCATATTCCTGTAAATATATTTCAGCATCCGGCTTCCTGTCTGTGCAGTCTCAGCAGTTTCGTATTCGATCGCTACAGAAGTAAATCCTCCCGGATACTCCGTCTTTCCTGAATCCGTCAGCACGAGTTCCATGACATCGCCGGCTTTTGCGTCATAATCGGTTTTCTCGACCTGATCCGGCGCATGATGGCCTGCCTGGAAATCGGCTGCCATGACACTGATCGACTGATCTTCTGCCGAGCGTATCGAGATATTGTATGTTTTGTCACGCGGGACCAGAACGGTGATCTTATCATTGTGCATACTCAGATAATGGTGAGAATCTTCATCCATCTCATCCCCATAGGCATATTTCTCCAGCAGCTCACCGTTTCTGGAAACGGAAACCTCAGTATTGCCTTCAACATACAGCTGGGAATACACATCATAATTACTGTACAGATCCGAAGGATCGTCTGTTGAATACACCCATGATATATACAGCTCCGGCGTATGTGCCTGCAGGAAGTTTGATCCTAATGAAGCTTGTGTATTGTAACGCCGGAATGAGTTCTCCGAGCTGAGATAGTCCAGCGCCAGATATGCGATCTGATTCATCAGAACGTTTGCGTCATGACGGTTTTCATCATTGATCAGGATCGGATCCTCCGCCATTTTCAGAAGTCCTGACATGACGCTGAGCGCATCATGATCTTCCCAGAGTGATATGAGATTATCCTGCAGATGCTCACGATATGTATTGACGTCAGGACATATATTCAGCATGCAGTCCATCAGGTTTCTCAGCTGAGCGTTCATATCCGGGTTCATCCAGTAGGAGATCCCGGTAGTGTGCTCGTACACCTGGTCTGCTTTCTTGCGTTTCTCCAGGAAATCGGAATCTGTTTCCAAAGCCGGCGTATAGTAGGTAACACCGTATCTGGAATATCCCCAGTCTGCGAACGGCATATTCGTAACAGGGTCCATTTTTCCGCAGATGTTGAAGATATTCTCATACGTTTCCGGATGTTCTTCGCGGACCGTCCTCGGAGTTGCAAACGTATAGGCAAATACTGTTTCCCGGGAAAATGCATCAGAATCGGAAAGCATTGATGCAGTGATATTTGATACTGCAGCAGCCCTTGAAAAACCCGAGAGCCATATTTTCATCTTTCCGTTCAGATGCTTTTCAGAAATATAACCGAACACTCTGTCATACACGAGATGTGCAGCACTGTAAAATCCTTCCGGATTCTTTTTGGTACCGATAGACAGGTTTGACTCCCATTCATCCATATATCCCTGTCCGCAGATGCCTACTGCGATCAGTTCGAATGCGTCATCTCCCTCTCCGACTGTCCGGTGTCCCATGACAGTAGACACAGTATACATGCTGGGATCCTTGTCATAGTCATCGCTGCGCAGGTCCTCAAACCCTCCCTGATGAAGGAAATGTCTCAGGTTGTAGTCGGCAGACCTGTTTTCCACCATGTGGTTTTTATTCGGGCGGAATGCTGAAGTCGCAAGACCCAGGGACAGTTTTGCAAGATCATGGTTATAGATACGCGCATCGTTCTTAAACCATGACGCATTAAAAGGAACATCCAGCATGTGGTTTTCCTGTGTCGTTACAGCATAAAACGTAGCGATCAGATTGATCGTTTCGTCATCATTGCTGTCTTCCGCATGAACAGGAAAAGCCAGATTCAAAAGAACAATGATACTTAACAGAAAAGTATTAATTTTCTTCATAAATAACCTTTCCTTAGTTTTATTGTAGTCTGAATCGTTCTTTACTGATTATGAAGAAATCATTTTTGTGATTATGTTTAAACACACAAACTGTTATGTATAACGATCATTATCTGATTTCGGCAACATACTTCGGAATATATACCATCTGGGTCGAAATGCCTCCGTCCATCCGCAGCGCATTCAGTGTATCCAGTGACTGCAGAAATTTCAGGATCTTCTTGTCATCGACCACCCCGAAGATCTCTATCAGCATATATTCATGTTCGGTATTCTGTGCAAATATTGTAGCAGCCCGTCCGAATGTACGGTAATCAATGATGCCGTAATCATCTCCGGTTATATCCTTTGCCTCTCCGTCAACAATATATGTATATGACCCGGATATTCCGTTTTCCGCATTGATCATATATCCGTATTCATACGTCCAGTCTTCATCACCGGTCCATACACCTTTCTGCCAGCCATGATACTTCAGCTGCATGGTGTCTCCGGTAAAGTATGCTGTGGCAAATCCGCTGCCGTATGCAGGGGTATTCTCTTCTCCCTGCCATTTGGTCCAGGCGTTCTTTCTGCGCACCGCACCGACCGGTCTGCCGTATTCCTTTCCGGTCAGACGGAAAAAGCCTCCGTTGATCCCGCCGGCGTATTCATAGCCTGCGGCAAGCGTTTCTTCATCCACCAATTCGATCAGAGGTTTCGGTTCTTCCGTATAATCGACCTGAATAAATGTATGTTCAGACGGAATGACTCTCAGAATGTCATACTGGATTCCTTCCAGCATGCCTGTTTCATGAAACACTTCCTGAACAGTCCCGTCAGTATATACATTGATCGCTGTTGTAATATCCCTGCTGAGCTTATCTTCTTTTTCCTTTTCATCCCAGGAATACGTCACAGGTTTATTCTGGAAGTTCAGCACAAAAACAACCGCAGCAGCGATCAGCAGAATGACAGCAGCCGTAATCAGCAGCCAGTATTTCTTCAGGAACTCTTTCATGTGATATATGATACCAGTTTTGAAAGCTTTATTAGAAATTCTTAAAAACAAAACCATGCCCGCTTTCACGGACATGGCATGTACGGTGAATGAATGCTTTGATTATTTCCTGACCTGTTTTTTATATACATTGTTCAATGTATACCGCAGTGCGCTTCCCTGCTGGATATATTTGCTGCAGACAGTCATTTTTACGCCGCCGCGTTCCATTTCCCGCATCTCATTGCAGTTTTCCGGATCCTTCATGACTGCTGTGCATGCATCGAGCAGATACTGCATTACGATCGGATGCTGATCAAGCATACCGTGACCCGGGAATACGCCTGTCATTTCTGCGAATCTGGGCTTCAGTCTGGTCAGCGCATCATACATGGCTTCAACTGTACAGTATTCACGGAACGGATGTCCTTCGGGTCTGGTTCCCATGCCGGATGTGTCTCCGCTGAACAATGTCCTGTTATGGTGATCGTAGAACCCGCACTGTCCGGGTGTATGTCCCGGCAGAAGCACTGCTTCTACAATGTAGCCTCCGCCCAGATCAAACTCATACCCGTCAGGCACTCCGATGATCTCATACGGCTGATAGGTCTCCTTATGATCGATATCAACGATGATGTCTTTTCTGTCAAACTTTGTGTATACGGGTTCTCCCGGCTGGATCATCTGACCCCAGACTTCGATCGGGTGATCTGTCTGATTGAACAGATAATCCCAGATATCAGGATTGTTCTTTTCCTTCAGATCGGGAACTTCATATTCATGGCAGTAAACTCTTCCGAACTGCGCGCTACCGTAACAATGATCAAAATGCGAATGCGTCGTTACCGCAATGATCTCTTTATCTCCGACCAGATGACGGATCAGTCCTTTCAGATCACCGATGCCGAACGAGCTGTCTATGATCATGCACTTTTCAGGACCATCAATCAGGTACATCCAGACATCGCCTGCACCGTCAAAACTGTCATTATATAAAGCCCATGTATTGTCACGCACCTTATAGCATTCTGTATAAGGATTGATCTCAGGATAGAATTCCTTTAGTGAACTTGTTTCTCTCAGTACTTTCATAAATGACCAGCGGATCGGCTTTTCCGGTTCCCAGACGATCCGTTCTGATTTCAGATCCGATTGAATGGGACGCGGTACTGCGTTGATCGCTGTTCCTTTTTTAAAACTTCCTGGCATAGTTTCCTCCATATTTCTGCAGTTATATTATTCAGCCTTCTGTCGTCATCTCAGTTTCTGCTTTTCCCGTAAACAGACCGCATTTTTTGAAAAAAAGCACCGCATTTCTGCAGTGCATTCAAATTCAGTCTGTAAATACGTATTGATCCAGCCTGTCAAAGGCTTCCTTGACTCTGGAGAAAGGAAGGGCAAGGTTCATGCGGATGCCGTACGGTTCAAAGAACCTGCGTCCGTCCTGCCACATGACGCCGACCGAAGCACCCTTCTTCTGCAGTTCATCGATCGTGATGTTGTGCTCTTTGCACCACTGTTCACAGTTCAGGAACAGCATGTATGTTCCTTCCGGCTTTGCCAGTGTGACACCGGGATAATTCTTCAGAATATGATCATACGCGAAATCAACATTGCCTTTCAGAACTTCCCTCAGTTCATCCAGCCATATTCTTCCTTCTGCGCTGTAGCCGCCGATCAGGGCATGCATCGACATTACGTTCATGGAATTGTAGTGGCAAAGAGAGGATTCCTTGGCCATACGGTCGCTGATCCATTTGTTGTAAACGATGTGGTAGCTTCCGATCAGTCCTGCAAGGTTGAATGTTTTGCTGGGTGCGTACATGGCAACTGTATGCATCTTTGCATATTCATTAATGCTCTGTGTCGGGATATGCTTATGATCTCCAAGGATCAGATCAGACCAGATCTCATCAGAGATCACGAATACCTGGTACTTTTCATACAGCTCCATTGCCTTTTCGATTTCCCATTTTTCCCATACTCTTCCGACCGGATTATAAGGTGAGCAGAAGATCGCCGCATGAATGTTCTGTTCAGCCAGCTTCTTCTCCATATCCTCAAAATCCATTCTCCAGACGCCGTTCTCATCACGGTGCAGAGGGCTCAGGACCATGTCATATCCATTGTTTTCCAGGATCGCCCTAAATCCGACATATGTAGGTGAATGCAGGAGGATCTTATCCCCTCTGGAGCAGAACACCCTGAGTGCCGTAGCTACTCCGCCAAGCACACCGTTCTCATAGCCGATGTTTTCCTTTTTCAGTCCTTCAACACCGTTTCTGTCTTTGTGCCAGTCAATGATCGACTGATAGTATTCATCGGACGGACGGAAGTAGCCGAATGCAGGATGCTGTGCACGCTTGATCATTTCTTCCTGGATCGTCGGAACTGTCGCAAAGTTCATATCTGCGACCCACATCGGGATCTGATCAAATCCTTCCTTAGTCAGTTCACCGTTCGGCGGAAAATCAACAGCGATGGCATCCTTGCCGTGTCTGTCAATGATCGATGTGAAATCATATTTCATATTCTTATTCTCCTCTGTTCTCAGCGATGACTTCGATCTCGCACAAGCCGTTCTTCGGAAGCTGTTTGACTGCCACACAGCTGCGTGCAGGTTTGGAAACAAAGTACTTTTCATATACTTTATTGAATGCAGCGAAATCTGCCATGTCCGCAATGAAGCATGTTGTTTTCACAACATTCTCAAATCCGAGTCCTGCTGCATCCAGAAGTGCTTTCACATTCAGACAAGCCTGTTCTGTCTGGGCTTCAATGCCCTCCGGCATTTCTCCTGTTGCAGGATCGATCGCGATCTGTCCCGAGAAGAATGTCAGTCCGTTTGTCTGAAATCCCTGTGAATAAGGTCCGATCGCTGCAGGTGCTTTTTCAGTGTGTATCAGTTTCATTTTGTCCTCCTTATAACGTCTCTTTCATGACACGTATTGCGTTTTTCCAGAAGATCTTCTCGATCTCGTCCGATGTGAATCCATACCGCTTCAATGCATCCTCGATCAGTCCGAATTTATCACTGGAACCGACTTCCAGATCTCCTCTGATCCCGTCAAGGTCAGATCCCAGTGCAATCACATCAACACCGGCCACATCAGCCATATGACGTGCATGAACTGCCATCAGTTCAGCTCTTGAATCTGTTCTTGCAATATCGCTGTTCAGGAATGCCGGTGCAAAGTTGATGCCGGTGATGCCTCCGCAGTCAGCGAGTTTTCTGAGCTGCTCATCCGAGAGATTGCGCTGGTGCGGCGACAGGTTTCTGCAGTTGGAATGTGTCGCAACAAACGGTTTTGTACAAATGTCCGCAACATCCCAGAATCCGCCCTCGCTCAGATGTGAAACATCCACCAGGATCCCCAGTTCCTGCATATAGCGGACTGCATCTTTTCCGAATTCTGTCAGACCTTCGCTCATAACAGCCGGATCTGTGGAGTTCGGTGCACCGAAGCAGTTGCGGAAATTCCAGGTCAGTGAGATCGCTCTGACGCCAAGGTCATCATGATAATGCCTCAGTTTTTCCAGACTTCCGT
Source organism: Erysipelotrichaceae bacterium (assembly GCA_003446295.1). The sequence continues at coordinate 359 of DMBB01000355.1, read as the reverse complement.
TGACGCTTCTTCCGTCTTCGATCGTAAATACGGCAGACATTTTTCCGGCAGCGTCATTTCTCAGAATATCATCGGCATTATATGCCATTTCAATGATGTCGCTGTGTTCTGCTACATTCCGGACAAGCGCATCATGCAGGGTATTGATATAAACGTCATCATCCAGCATTTCAGCGCCGAAGTGCTCATAGGTGCTTGCCTGCGGAAGGAATGCAGCGAAGAACTGCGCCATCTGCCCGCCCTTCTGCATTCTCTTCAGATCGACCATTGTATGAGGAGAATCATAAAGGTTCATCTGATCCCTGTCCTTGAACAGCAGGACCATGAGCGTATCACAATGCATATCAATATATTTCATC
>DMBB01000039.1 GCA_003446295.1 Erysipelotrichaceae bacterium | reverse complement strand
AGATACGCCTGTATTTTCGGACTTACATCCGGATGCGCTGCTTTGAAATTGCAGCTCGGCAGATAGAAAACTGTCATAAGTCATTCTCCTATATGATCATTTCTTTCAGAATGATCTGTTCTCAACAGCATAATCATATCATCTCATCGTGCACAGCTGTCATACGATAATGAAAAGCACAGCCATCACAGCTGTGCTAAGGGGGTACTGCATATCAAGCAAAGCATTTATGCCTGAGGATTATTTTTCGGAAAGGGAATATCTTCTTAAATATATAACTGACAAAGCAGCGCACGCACAAAGGAAGACACCGAGCACGAATACCGGGCGGAAGCTTCCGGTAAAGTCATAAATATAAGGGATCAGGGAGCTTGAGAACGCGCCGATGAACCCGTTCGCTGCCTGCATGCTTGCAAGTTTCTGACGGTATCCTTCTTTCCCGTACAGGTCCAGATACATCAGTGAAGGAACTGTCATACCGATCGCATATGTCGTTCCGAACAGCAAAGCAGATGCCATCAGGATCGCCCTGACTGAACTGAATGCGAAGAAGCCTGCCATGGACAGTGAGGTAAATACCAGGAACACGAGTACTGCCTTGTATACGCCGAATTTGTCCGCAAGTGTACCGAGCAGCAGTTTTCCGCTCAGATTTCCGATCATTGAAAGGCTTGTCAGCAATGCACCTGTCTCGATCGTATAGCCGACGGTCTGCGCAAATGTCGGAAGCTGCTGGTTGAACTGGATCATAGAACCGGGACCGATCACGACGACAAGCGTCAGAAGGAATACATACAAAGGCAATGTACGGCTGACTGCCGGCTGTGCTTCTGCAGTCTCTGATCTTCCTTCAGTACTCACATCATCAATACCATACGGTTTTTCACCGACCTGTTCAGGTGAAGTTACCAGAATAAACCAGCAGGGCAGAACGATCAGCACAAAACCGATCAGTGCCATGATGAGTGCTGTCACCCGCCAGCCAAGCGCAACAATGATCTTTGAGCAGATCGGGCTGAATAAGGCACCGGCTATTCCGGAAGCAGACATTGTAAGTCCGATCACAAAGCCGTTTCTCTTCTTGAACCAGTTATTCAATACAGTCGGTATGACGGTCATCGTGCAGCTCATGCCAAGACCGGCAAAAATACCGGAAATATAGAACTGCCACAGGCTGTCAAAGAAGAACATAGCTGCATATGACAGCACCAGGAACAATGACAGGACCGTCATGACAGTATTTGCTTTATTTTTGAATACGAGTTTTGTCGTTGTAGTCACACAGAACGCAGTTACCAGTGAGCGTATCGTGTAGAACAGTGACAGATCGCCTGCCCGGAATCCAAGATCTTTGATGATCGCCGAGAACAGGATTCCGTTGCAGTTCATCAGAATACCCAATGTGCCTGCCTGGATGCACATCATTCCGATCATGATCTTCCAGGCTGAACCTTTATATTTTTCATTCATAATCGTTATTTCTCCCGTTTTGAATGTACTGCCCTGCCCGCTTCCGCGCTTTGTTTTTATTCAGAATTTACTGTTTCAAAGCATACGCAGTGCATTTGTTTCCGGTGTCAGTTCATGATCTTCAGTATGTATACGGATATAAACTTTATCCCCATCCAAAAGCCGCTGATTTCCATTGTTTTCGGAAAAAAATGCATATTACCTGTATTCTGCGGATGTGAATAATCTCCACATGGTGATTATTCACATCGGCATCATCTGCGTGGTGCTTTTCTGCACCTTTTTTTATAAAATATGAGCAGAGGAAAAATATGGAAATGTTCAAAGCCTATGCATTCAAACCGACATCACCGGATGGATTTCAATGCTGTGCACTGAAGATCAGCGGATATGATTATTCGTGGGACGAAGGCCGCTTCAGGATACTGATCGTACTGAACGGCAGGATCGATCTCAGCTTCCGCGGAAATGTACATCACTTAAAAAATGATGACATCGTCATCGTAAACCCAAGTGAAACGCACGCTGCTTTCAGCACAGATCCTGACGCTGTCATATTCTGTCTTTCTTTCGCCAGACGGGCCTTCAGGGAGGTCCTTCCTCAGGGCATGAAATGTCATTTCAATTTTATCTCTGACGGTTCTGAAGATGACACTGTCTGCAGACAGCTGCGGTACCTGTGCGCACAGATGGCAAATGCGGCTGCTTCCCCTTCCCCGACTTCCGACATGATCGCAAGAGGTGCATTTGACCTTCTGAAAGCACTGCTGCTGACGAAGTTTCATCCTGATATTTCACAGCGCAAGACAAGCGTGGATATTGATACGACCACACAGAAGAAGATCATCAGTGAGCTGACCAGACGCTACAATGAAAAGATCACTCTGGAAGAAGTCGCTCTGAAATTCGGATACAACCGCACATATCTTTCCGGTGCATTCAAAAAAGTGATCGGTGTCAACCTGTATGAATACCTGACGATGATCCGTTTCCGTCAGGCCCTCAGGGAGCTCACCGAAACAGATAAAACACTGACATCCATCACATATGACTGCGGGTTCCCGGAGCCGAAGACCTTCAACCGTATTTTCCGGAACCAGTTCGGCATCCTGCCGGCAGAATACCGGAGCATCCTGAAGCAGAACAATATCAGTACCTGCCGTTCTGCGTATCTCCCATTCGATACGCCGGAGGTAGCTGTTCCGCTGCAGGAGTATATCAGCATTTAATTGAACGATCACACAATAAAAGGATGCAGCTCCTTCGGGCTGTTTACGGAAGTAAACTGCTCGGATACTGCATCCTTTTTTTTTCATTACAGATTTTCTTCAAATACTTTTTTTACGGTTTCTGCACATTCAGCTTCATCTTTGCCCTCAACACGGACAACGATCGTATCACCGAATTTCAATTCAGAACCCATGAAGCTCAGGAGTTTTTTCACATCATAACCCTGCTCGCCTTTCCAGACTGTTACAAAGCTTTCATAGTTCTGTAAAGCTGCAACGATCTTTCCGGCAGGCCGTGCATGTATACCCTTAGGATCTTTTACAGCAAGCTGAATTTCAATCATACATTAAACCGCTTTCTTGACATCTGTCAGATCGAAGCTGTTTGTAACAACTACGATGACTGTATCAGGATGATTTGCTGCAGCGATCTTTGCACGATCGAAGTGCAGCAGTTTGTCTCCTGCTTTCACTGCCTGACCCTGTTCAACGAATGCTTCGAAGCCTTCGCCATCCATGCTGACAGTATCAACACCAACGTGGATCAGAATCTCAACACCTGTATCGGACATCAGACCAACAGCGTGCTTTGTCGGGAACAGCATTGCTACAGTACCATCGAACGGTGCATATACAAATTCACCTTCAGGCTGGATACCGATGCTCGGTCCCATTGCTTCACCGGCAAATACCGGATCAGGAATTTCAGATGCAGGAATCATCTTACCGGCTACAGGCTGCAGTACTTTGCTTTCAACTGTCTTGGAAGCAGTCAGAGCAACTTCAGTCGGAACACTTGTATCTGCTTCAACAGCAACCGGTGCAGGTGCAGCTGCAGCAGCAGGTTCTTCTGCAGGTGTTTCCTTGACAGGTGCAGGAGCTGCCGGAGCTTCTTCATGCCAGAACATTGTTGTCAGGACAAATGCAATACCGCCTGCGATAGCCAGAACGATCGTGTACTGGAGCGGGTTGGATACAGTCAGATAACCAGGAATACCTGTTACGCCATATGCTGTAGCACCGAATCCGAACAGAGCAGCGACCAGAGCACCGACAGCGCCGCCGATCATGCCGGCAACGAACGGCTTCATGAAACGCATATTAACACCGAAGATAGCAGGTTCTGTGATACCGAGAGCTGCAGACAGTGAGGAAGGAACAGCAACAGCCTTTGTCTTAGCGTTCTTAACCTTGAGACCTACAGCAAGGCAGGCACCGAACTGTGCGAAGTTAGCAGCGGAAGCGATCGGCATCCATGTGTTCAGACCGCTTTCAGCAAGCATACCTGCTTCGATGACGTTGTACATATGATGGAGACCCATGACGACAGTAACAGGATACAGAGCACCCATTGCACCGGCGCCTATCGGGTTGCGTACCAAGACTTTTGCACCTGCAAGAACCCATGTTTCAAGTGTTGAGAAGATCGGGCCTACGATCCAAAGTGTGACAAGAGCAGTAACGAATACTGTTGTCAGCGGTGTAACGAACAGGTCGATCATTTCCGGTACATGCTGGTGCAGCCATTTTTCAACTTTGCACATGATGAATACGGCAATGATGACAGGGATAACGTGTCCCTGATAACCTGAACGCTGGATTGCTATGATATTACCCAGCAGATGCCACTTCGGAATGACACCGTCTGTAACTCCGAAGAAGGAATTGATTGCTTCTGTGTTTGCAACGTTCCATCCATTCAGGAATGCAGAATGGATCATGAGCAGACCGATAACTGCACCGAGGAAGATGTTTCCGCCGAATACTCTTGCTGCAGATACAGCAACGATAACAGGCAGATAAGCGAACGCAGTATTTGCAACTGTGTCGAGGAATGCGAACCAGTCAGATCCGCCGAAACCAAGTCCCGGAATCTTAGCCAGAGCCTCAACGAGACCCATCATAAGACCTGAAGCAACGATAGCCGGAAGGATCGGAACGAATACGTCACCGACTGTCTTCAGCATCTGCTTCCAGATGGGCTGTTTGGCAGCTGCAGCAGCCTTAACATCATCTTTTGTTCCGGCCTGAACGCCTGTTACAGCGATGAATTCGTCAAACACCTTGTTGACTGTACCGGTTCCGATGATGAGCTGGAGCTGTCCGTTTGATTCGAACATACCCTGAACGCCTTCTACGTTGTCCAGAGCTTCCTTGTTCACTTTGCTGTTGTCTGCGATAACAAGACGCAGTCTGGTAGCACAGTGAGCAGCGCTGATGACGTTTTCACCGCCGCCAATATTGGCAGCGATCTCCTCAGCACATTTTCTGTAATCCAATGCCATTTTCTTATCCCCTTTCTTCCCGCATCCCTCGCGGGCAAGCATTGATTTTTGCGTAAACCCTGTAGTGTATTTTGATCAGCTCAGAATAAACCGAGCTGTTCAAAAGCTTTAAATAATCCGTCATCGGCAACTGACGGAGCGATCACATCACTGATCTCCTTCAGCTTTGCCGATCCGTTTTCCATGCATACACTGGTTCCGACCGTTTCGATCATTTCCAGATCATTCATGGAATCTCCGAACCCATAGGTTTCCTCGATCGGAATCCCCAGATGACTGCATACCCGCTTGATCGCCTGACCTTTATCGAATGCCCTGTTTACCAAGTCACCATTCAGGCAGTGGTGTGCAGTTACATCCTGAATTGCGAACAGGAAATCTTTTTCCAGGAGCTGCCTGGGCTCTTCGAGCTGCGAAGCTTCTGTACACATGATCACGATCTTATAGATGTCACGTCCGTCATATTCACTCATCGGTCTGATCCCGAGATCCTGTGAGAGAGCTTTTCTCCATCTTTCGATCTCCGAATTGCCTCCCTCGGCGTCTTTCAGGAAATCACCAAGGTCTTCGTCTCCGTATGTGACGTCTTTTGCTTCGATCGTGCGGAATACTTCATTACGCTTCAGAACGTCCATTGCCGTGTCAAACTGTTCTTTTGTCATCGGATGATCATAGATCACTTCGTCTCCTGCCTTAATATAGCCTCCTCCCAGAGCAACAGCTCCGTCAAAGCCATATTTCAGGACCGGTTCAAGCATACCCATGTTTCTTCCGGTGCACAGATAGACCAGATTTCCCTTTTCGCGGCTGCGTCTGACTGCCTCAAGCGCACTTGCAGGCGGAACGTTGGAACCTGGTTCAGTCAGAGTTCCGTCGATGTCGAGAAATATGAGCTTAGGCATTAAAATCTCCCCTTGCAGTGTCTCATACTTCTTGCAAGCTGTCTTGCCGGTGCACCTTTCAAAGGCATCTTTCTGACGATCACTGATACAGTTGTCAGTTCTTCATCTGCCTTCTTTTCTGCTTTTTTCTCTTCCTTCTGCTTCTTAGGCTTCGGTGCCTTCTTCTCAGGATAAACGAGTTTCGGAGCTGCAGCAGTTCTTGTCCGTTCTCCTTCATAAGAATGATACATCCAGACGAAGCTCTGAGGTGCAAGCGTTACAGCATCACCGTTCACAGGCTCTTTTGTCAGCAGATCAACATAGTCTTCAGTTTCGTGGATCCATGCTGTTTCTTCTTTATCGCTGAAGTTGAACAGTGCGATCAGTTTTTCACCGTTATAATATCTGCCGATTCCGAGAACACGATCATTCCATGTTTCAACGACCCATGTGTCGGCATCTGATTCAAATACACTGTATTCAGAACGTGCCTTGATCAGCTCACGCAGTCTCTTATAGAGTTTGCCCTGTCTTGTTGTTTCATCAAAGCGCATTCCTGCATGTTCCCAGTTGAAGTTTCCTCTGTGGAGGTAACGGCTGTCATCTGCTTTCAGCGGATCCTGATGATATGTATAGTCATTCAGCTGACCGATCTCATCTCCGCTGTAGAGGACGGGAATACCGCTCTGTGTGAACAGGAATGCATGCAGCATGACGTCAAAATCGATCGCTCTTGCCATCTTCCATTCATTCTGTTCGTAATCAGCAGCTTCTATGCCAGTCAGAGAGGCTGTCATACCGACAAGTCTCGCATCACCAAGACGCGGATCATCGTTGTATGTTTCACCTCTTGCCTCACTGCCGGGCAGCTTGCCTGTCAGACAGTCATTCAGATACTTCTTGTGAGGTACTTCATCCATACCGAACTGCTTCAGATAGTCGTAATCCAGACCCCAGCCGATGTCATCATGGCATCTCAGGTAGTTCAGGAATGTATACTGCTTCGGCAG
>DMBB01000246.1 GCA_003446295.1 Erysipelotrichaceae bacterium | reverse complement strand
TACCGGAATCTCTTGAAAAGGTCGGTGCAAGTGTATTCTCAGGTGCTGTTGGCCTGAAGAAGATCATTCTTCCTTCGACTGTGACATCGATCGGCAATACTGCTTTTGCCAGCATGACTGCTCTGACAGATATCTGGATCGGTGAGAAAGTGACATCCATAGGAAACAATGTGTTCAGGGGATGCGACCTGCAGAAACTGACGATCCATGGCGTCGCCGGCTCTTATGCTCAGACTTATGCAAATAATAACAGCATCGCATTCTCTGAAGATCCGGTCGTTTATGATGAGACAAAACTTTACGGACATGTACTGGATCAGACCGGTAATGGTGTAAGCGATGTCACAGTCACTGTATATGATGTTCATTCTGCAGCTGTGATCTTTGACTGTGCAACGGATGAAGACGGTTACTGGGCTTATGACCTTGGATATCCCGGTGATGTATACAGCATTACTGCAAGTCATACGGATTATGATATGACACCTGCTGAGATCAGGATCACTGTATCTGAAGATAATGAAATGGACACAGGCAGTTTCGTTGCTGTTCCGAATGGGCAGCAGAGTACTTCTGAAGATCTGTTTGCATACTCAAAACTCAATGGCGGCTATCTTGCGATTACCGGGTACAGCGGGGAAGAAACCAATGTTGTGATTCCCGAAAAGATCAACGGCAATAAAGTTACTGTAATTGCAGAGAATGCATTTGCGGATAATGCGGCGATCACTTCGGTCCGTATCCCGGACACTGTGACACAGATCCAGAAAAACGCATTCAAGAACTGCACTGCACTGGAAACTATAAAATTCCCGGGCAGACTGATCAGTATCGGTGAATCCGCATTTGAAGGGTGCTCAGCACTGAAAAAAGCAGAACTGCCGAATACAGTTGTAACACTCACACAGTATGCATTCAGGAATTGTATTGAATTAACAGAATTCAGCTATCCGCTTTCTCTGACAACTGTCGGGGCAGGTGTTTTCAGTGGTGATGTGAAACTGGAAGAGATCACTGTTCCGGATGCTGTAAAGACGATTCCGGAGAATATGTTCAGCGGTGCTTCTGAATTGAAGCGTATCAATATACCGGAAACACTGGTCACGATCGGAAAGAATGCTTTCCTGAACTGTTCCGGATTGACAGAACTCGATCTGCCTGATTCAGTACAGACGATCGGCGACTACGCATTTAAGGGATGCAGTGAACTGAGTGTGATCAATTATCCGCTTTTCCTGACAAGTGCCGGTACGGGAATGTTTACGGATGACGTAAAACTGGTACAGATCACTGTACCGGAAGGAGCAACAATACTTCCTCAGAATGTATTCAGAGACGCAAAGTCCCTGCAGAAAGTTGTGCTTCCGTCAACATTGGAAAAGATCAGTGCATATGCATTCTGCAACTGCAATAGTCTGGCTGAAGTGAATGTACCTGATTCTGTTTCTGAGATCGGAAACTATGCATTCCAGAACTGTACAAGTCTGAGTGAATTCAATTATCCTTCTGCGTTGGCGACAGCAGGAACCGGTATATTCAACGGAGATACAGGGATCGCTATTATGACTGTACCGGAAGGCGTTGAAGCACTTCCTGACAACGTATTCAGCGGTGATATGAAGACTGCGTTCTTTGAACTGCCTTCTACACTGCTTACTGTAGGAAAGAAAGCATTTGCGGGTGAAAAAGAACTCTCAAGACTTGTACTTCCTGACAGTGTTACGGCAATCAATGACCAGGCCTTCCAGAACTGTACAAATCTTACTGATATCTGGATCGGTGAGAATGTCACGACGATCAGCAGCAATGCATTTGATGGGTGCAGTACTGATACACTTGTAATTCATGGAATTGCAGGTTCTCAGGCACAGTCATTTGCACAGGAAAAAGGATTTACCTTCTCAGAAGAAAGGTTCAGTGATAAACCAAGAACAATACGAGGATCGATCATAAACAAAACAGATGAGCGGGACAGTGTATCTTCAAGTGATCAGGCAGAAGGGCTGGAAGGTATAAACGTTGAGATCCTGGATGCAGAAACACGGAATGTCATTGCATCAACCACCACGGATGAAAACGGAGTCTGGACATATAATACTGCAAAAGCAGGTAAGACATATGTGATTTCCACGGTGAACTCTGAAATGTATACCGAAACACTGACACTGGAAGTGAGTGTAGGGGAGGATGATGTTACTGAGACTGAACCTATCGTCGGAATAAAAATCACTGCCGCATGGGATAACAGATATGTTACATTCGGATGGGCTCCTGTCGGAACTGTTTCAACTACGGAAGCAATCTATGAAACACTCCGGAACGCGGAATTCAATGAAGATGGAATTACAGTGATAGACGGTACCCGATACAAAAAAGACGGTTCTAAATACAAAAAGATGGCACCGATCGTCTGGAGGATCCTTTCAGACAATAGTGACGGTACGTATACCCTGATGTCTGAGACGACCATGGCGACCTCAGCTTTTGGCAGTGACAACTGGGTTAACTCCACTATCAGAAGTTATCTGAATGAGGATTTCTATAAACAATCGTTCCTTAAGGAAGAAAGAGAACATATTGAATACAGATACCTGTCATCCAGAACAGTAGGAGCTACATATCTTGATTCACATGCATTCTCATATGATAAGGTTTATATCCTGTCTGCAGATGAATACAGTGCTTCGCGGTTTGGATTCTATAGTCCGGATACAAAAGATCTGAGACGTGCGGCAACACATGAAATATATGAGACAGGAGGAGTTACCACACCTGCATACGGTGATGTCAGTGCAGATGGGAAGAGATGGTTCTCCTGGACCAGAGATGTTCCGAAAAAGTCATATGGTTTCGCCATGCCTGCTTATGTGACCTGTGACGGGCAGGTTACACATGGGACAGGTGCGATTCTTGATAATGCGCATGTGTATTATACCTGGGTGCTGGCTCTCAGACCGGTCATCAATGTCTGGAAGTATTCTGAATATCTGGGAGTCAATGAAAACTATGATGATGTTCAGGAATATAACGGCACGTTTGCATTCTTGTCCAAGAAACAGGATAGCAGGACAGAAGTCTGTCATTATAAAGATTCCTACTTTGAGGAGGGAAGCTGGGCATATAACCATGAACTTGCAAAAATGTCCTTAGCTTTGGAAATGTCTGCGTTCAACAGCGCAGAAGGCACTTTCTTTGACGTGGCAGATTCCTACTACAATGATTCAGCGAATATGACAACCACTGTCTATGATGATCAGGCAGCATTGCTTTCTTCCTCAAAAGCAAAAAATGTAATTGAACTGATGCGCAAATGCGGATTTAAAGACATTGGTGTGAATGCTGATTATCTGAACAGCGTAGATTACGATGGCGTGAAAAATGTCGGAAATAATATCGGTGTATGTATAGGCCATAAAGAGATTAATGGTCAGACTCTGATCGCTGTTGCCTTAAGAGGTGCAGGATACGGATGTGAGTGGATCGGCAATTTTGAAGTTTATGAATCCGGAACTAACCACAGAGGATTTGAAATTGCCAGAAACAAAGTCGTAAAGGCAGTCAATGATTACGCAAAGATGTATCAGATCGGCGAAAATATGAAACTTTGGATCGTCGGATACAGCCGGGCAGCGGCGACTGCCAATCTGACCGCAGCTTATCTGGCTGATAACGGTATCAACGGATGTAATATTCCATCGCAGAATATCTATGCTTATACGTTTGAAACTCCGATGGGGACGAGGGATCCGAACAGTACAGCATATAACTACAAAGGAATCCATAATATTATCAATCCAATCGATTTTGTTCCGAAAGTTGCGTTTGATGGCTGGGGATATAGACGTTACGGGACCGATGTTTTCCTTCCGTCGCAATATTTTAATGAGAAGGTTTATTCACATTATGAGCCGGATGTAGTCCGCAAAGT
>DMBB01000309.1 GCA_003446295.1 Erysipelotrichaceae bacterium | reverse complement strand
TGCCGGCATGTTGTAGGAATTTGCCAGTCCCATCATGACATCGGAGTTTTCTTCCTTTTCCGCGATATACAGATATCCGATCCGGAAGAAATCATCTCCCACATCTGTTGTATATCCCTCATCCAGGAAGTGAGCCAGCTCTTCCGGGATCTCGAACGCACATTGTTCATCGACCCTGAGCGTCAGGGCTCCCTGATAGCTGAGACGCATGAACGCGTCCAGTACTGCTTTCCAGTCATATCCCTGCACAAAGTCATAGCTGCCTGCACCGGTAAAACCGTTTCTGTTCAGTACATGCACGGCCGCAAGGATCTGTTCCCGAAGTTCTTTTGAGGAGGCTGCCGGAAGGAAGCTTTCCAGTACGCGTACAGCCTGTCCTTCCAGAAGTCCATTCTCAATATTGACCGTTCCGTCCGGAATCATCGTATCCTGATCGATATCTGCTTTTTTCAGTGCGGATGCGTTGACCATGCACCATGCATGGTCATTCCCGAACAGGACGACCGGACGGCGGAACCCGTCCAGCAGTGTCTTTGTTTCACTGACAACAAGACTGCGGTCAAGCCCTTCCCCGCGTACCCAGAGATCCTGGCCTGTGGAAGCCTGTTCCAGCAGTGCGCGGATATCCTGCAGACTGTTCAGAACTGTCTGATCAGTACGGGCTGCACAATGGATCAGACTGAAATGCGGCGCGATCAGTCCCGGATAAACATACGCCCCGTTCAGATCGATCACTTCATCTTCTGCCTGTATGTACTGCTGTATTTCTGCATCTGTGCCGATATGAAGGATCATGCCTTCATCCAGGTACAGCGCTGTCCCTTCCGACTGATATAAATGTCCGTTGATCAATGCTTTTGCCATAAATGACTCCTTATCCTCAAAAAGCGTATCACGCAGATACGCTTTCAGTTTGCGGTTCGTACCAGACGATCCTGGTGTCGTAATACTGTTCCTGGAACGCTATGGTGTTGATGATCTCGTCTTTGTTATAGACGGTGCCGGGCGTGACCACCCAAACACTGCCATGCCCATAGCGGTAGATGATCGCTGTGACATATCCCTGGAAGCTGTCCACGGGTTCATGCACGCCGGTCACATAGGCATCCTGGAAGATCCCTCTGTATTTTGCCAGTTCTTCAATATAACCGTAGTTGCACGGATACTGTTCGTCCGCGTAGACCTCATGAAGCTGTCCGATCGTATGTTCTACCGTAACGGTCACAAGCGTTCCCAGGAACCTGTCTGCCAGAGGCAGTTCCATGGATACACGGTCAACGCCGTTTTCTTCACTGTGCGACAGCGGAACGAATCTGTTGAATTCGTAGAAATCAAGCACGTCTGTCCTGGCATTGACGGTCAGTCTGTCAAAGCCTTCATCAAATGCCCGTTTGGAGAGTTCTTCTACCAGAAATGATCCGATCCTGCGTCTGCGTTTTTCTTCCCTGACAAACAGATACACCATATGCATGGTTTCCGCATTCCAGGCAAGTACGCCCTGCAGTTCTTCTTCAAACGCACCAAGCCATGACAGATCTTCTGCTTTGCGTTCCAGAAGCGAAAGAAAGGCTTTGGCGCCTTCTTCGTCATAGCCCAGGTGGTCTTCCGCTTCAAAGACCTCTTTGATCAGTGCAGTGCCCTGCTGTATTTCATTCTGCTGCAGCTGACGAATGATCATCAGAACTCCAGCTCTCTGTCATACAGGGGAACAGTTCCCTGTACAACCGTCTTTTCGATCTTTTCGGAATAGCTCATGACAACAACAGGAACCTCTTTTGCCAGAGGTGCTGCTGTATCATGAATGCCCTGCAGCAGTTCGGGATCCGGTTTGTCTGTTTCCACTACAAACGCGAATGCGACCTGTCCGCCCGCCAGCTGCTGTCTCATCCATACACGGCTGAGGCCTTCCTTGCCGACACAGTATTCATATACCGCATTGACCAGTGCCGTAGGATAGATCCTCGGTTCACTGTAGATCGCCTGCATGCCGGGAGGCACTGCGCCGGGTACCGGTGCCTGAGGCTGTGCCTGGATCTGGGGCTGAGCCTGTTCCTCAGCTGTCTGCTGAGGGGTACGGATCTGGATATTCGCAATATCCTGTCCCTTGACCATTGCCAGTACCAGCGGTTTGGGCAATACCATGTTTTCGTTCATCGGGTTGATGACGATGCCTTCTGCAGTATTTCTGGGATCCTCAAGCATATTCTCGTATTCCTTCAGTGAGCGTACGACATACTGCAGGTTGCCCTCCTGGGAAACCTTGAGCTTCTTGGCTTCTTCAAAATCCGTGAATGCCGGAAGGAAGCTCTTTCCGTTTGTCGTATTGACCATCACGAAGCTGACACGGGTATTGCTGTCGATCCTGACTTTGCCTGTGGCGTCCGGTTTGAATTCGGAACTGAAGATCACAGGTACAAGCAGTTTTGATTTCATCGCTTCCTTGAGGAATGTCTTGAATTTCTCCTCGTCAGCACCTGTCTTCAGTGCTGCGATCGCGTTTTTCAGTGCTTTATTCTGGATAGGCGCTGCCGCCTTTTTCTGTTTTTTCTTACTTGCCATATTTCATATCTCCGCAGTAATTATACCAATATCCATATTTTAAACAATGTTCTCCTGTCATCAACTTTTTAACTCTTTCGGGAAACAATTGTATAATGGTTATCTGGAGGAGGCATCCTTATGAAACAAAAGATCGTATGGAATTCACCGGTCGTCCTGTCCTTTGCGGCAGTGAGCATGATCGTGCTTGTGATCAATACATTGACAGGAGGCTTGCTGACGAGATACTTCAGCATCTACCGCACTTCCTTTGCGGACCCCCTGTTCTACCTGCGTCTTCTGACGCATACGCTGGGGCATTCAGACTTCTCGCACTACGCGAACAACATGATGCTGTTTCTTGTGCTTGGACCGATGCTGGAGGAAAAATACGGCAGTAAGACACTGCTGGAGATCATGGCAGTCGTGTCCGTCGTCACCGGACTGCTGCATGTCCTGATCAGTCCCCATACCGCCCTATTAGGCGCAAGCGGTCTGGTATTCGCATTCATCCTGCTGTCCAGCATCACATCCTCTAAGTCGGGTACGATCCCTGTCACACTGCTTGTTGTCAGCGTCATCTATATTACCGAACAGGTCTGGACAGGCTTCACGGTGCATGACAACATCTCACAGCTGACGCATATCATCGGCGGATTTGCCGGCATGGGCTGCGGACTGTTCCTGAGAGATTAAGTTAATCTAAAATTTACCGTGTGTTCACAGTAAATTCACATTGCAAAACTATATTACAGATGTAAGCAGAAAGGAGCTTAAGAATATGAGTGAACTGAATAAAAATCCAAATGAAGAAACAACAGGCTCTGTCACTCCTGCTGAATCACAGGAAACTGTCGTGCAGGCTGCAGAGAATACAGTCAGCGAAGTCCTGGATCACGCTGAACAGATCAAAGAACATACAGAGAGTATGGCAGAAGATATCAAAGAAGAATTAAAGGATGATGCAGCAGTGGAAGATGGGCAGTCCCTTGACTCGATCGCTGAAGACATCGCTTCCTTCCGTGAACAGCTGGAATCGGACCTGAACACAGAGGCCAAAGAAACACTGCCGCCCCTGCCCGAGCTTCCGGTCATTGAGGAAGCAGAAACAGCAACTCCCGAAGAAAAGATCGTTCTTCCGGAAGTGCCCGGTGAAGACACACCTGAAGAACCGGCACTGGTCATTCCGCCTGTTCCGGTACTTGCACAGCAGGAAGAAACAGCTGCGGAAGAAGCTGCAGAAGCACAGCCTGAGGTTCATGAAGAAGCTGCGCCTGAAGTACAAGAAGAAGCTCAGCCCGCTGAACCGGTCCATGAAGAACCCGTCAAAGAAGCAGCCATTCCTGAACCGGTCAAACCGGAACCCAGAGTACAGGAACCTGTGGTACAGCAGGTCATCGTGAAGAAATCACGTCCTCTGCTGACTGCCCTGCTGACCGGTGTGGTCGGTCTGGCAAGCGGCTTCGGCGGCGGATACCTGGCATTCAGAACATTCGGTCAGAAGACCGAGGAAGAAGTGCCCGGATTCATTGATGAAGCAGAACAGGAAACAGTTGATACGCCTGTTGAGGAAGAAACAGAGTCACAGCAGAGTGCAGTCATCACAGTACCGTCCGGTGATATGTCGATCCGTGACATCGCTGCCAAAGCACAGCCCAGTGTCGTTGAGATCGTTGTAGAGATCGAACAGACCGGATACGGCTTCGGCTTCTTCGGACAGCAGAGCTACAGATCACAGGCTGCCGGCTCCGGTGTCATCATCTCGGATGACGGCTATATCATTACAAACAACCATGTCATTGAAAACGCGCTGAGCATCAATGTCACGCTGTATGACGGAAGAACATATTCCGCTGAAATGATCGGCACAGATGAAAAGACGGATATCGGCGTCATCAAGATCGACGCTTCCAACCTGCCGGCTGCCGAGATCGGTGATTCCGCACTGATCCAGACCGGTGATACGGCGATCGTTATCGGCAATCCTCTGGGAACGCTCGGCGGAACCGTTACAAACGGTATCGTATCCGCGACAAACCGTGAAGTCACGATCGACAACGAAACATATGAACTGATCCAGACAGACGCAGCGATCAACTCCGGCAACTCCGGCGGCGGACTGTTCGACGGTCAGGGCAGACTGATCGGTGTCGTCAACTCCAAAGATTCCGGCTACACATCAAGCGGTACGATCATTGAAGGTCTTGGTTTCGCGATCCCGATCAACACAGCAATGGATGTTGCTGAACAGCTGATCGAATACGGATATGTCGCAGACCGCGCAACATTGGGCGTATACATCCAGGTACTGACACAGCCTTACGGTGAGTATTCCGAAGGTCTGTATATCACGGATGTCATCAAGGGCTCAGGCGCTGAAGCAGCAGGTCTGAAGTCCTATGACAAGATCCTGAGCGCAGACGGCACCAAGATCAGTTCCTATCAGGACCTGAGCAACTTCCTGAAAAAGAAGAAGGCCGGCGATACGATCACACTGCAGATCGAACGTGACGGACATGAGAGATCAGTGGACGTAACACTGACCGGTCCGATCAACGATACATACGAAGGCTGATCAGAACGAACAAGAGGCTTCAGCATACAGGTCATCAAGACCAGGAGGCTGAACCTCTTTTCTTTTTGTCCGTATCATGAATGACCCTTCATTCTGAAGCTTATTCAGACACTAAAACAAAAACTGCGGCAGTTAT
>DMBB01000127.1:4440-5313 GCA_003446295.1 Erysipelotrichaceae bacterium | reverse complement strand
GTCAGCTCACAGCTCAATGAACTGTATGAACAGCGTCAGAAGATGATGTCAAAGCCTCTGTCGCAGGAAGCGGATCAATGGATCAACAGTACGGATGACCTGCATTATGAAGGCAATCCGAATGATCTGTTCAAGGCTATGCGCAAATGCATGATGCGTCTGCGTCTTGCCAGACCGATCGAAACGAAGTACACTGCCCGTGAGATATCCATGGAAGACCGAGAACTGGAGGTACGCGCCAAGCTTGACCGTCTGGGCCAGACATTCCGGTTTGAGGCACTGCTGGATGACTGCCATGATCTGCCGATGTTTATTGCGACATTCCTGGCTGTACTTGATCTTGCCCGCCAGCATATTCTCGCTTTTACGATCGATGAAGATGAAACGATCTGGTTTTCCAGAGGTATAGGTACTAGCAATGGATGAAGAAAAGAAAGAGATCAATCTGAAGAGCGTAACGGAACAGAAGCCAGTCCAGCTGCAGGATCCCGAGCTGGCAAAGGCACTGTATCCGGAAGGATATATTGAAACAGGCATGGCCGAAGCGATCCTGGAAGGACTGCTGTTTATTGTCGGAGACGAAGGGCTGACAGTCCAGCAGGCTGCCAGAAGCCTGGAGATCCCGGAAGAACGCGTGAAGCAGCTGATGGATGATCTTCAGGTCAAATACCTGGACGATAAGTACGGAATCGAGATCGCCAATTACGGAGGGACATACCGTTTCCTCTCAAAAGCTGTCGTGCATCCGTATGCCAAGAAATTATTCCAGCTGTCGAAAACATCGACCTTATCGCAGGCTGCCCTTGAAACACTGGCGATCATTGCCTATAAGCAGCCGATCACCCGTGTTGAGATCGAAGAGATCAGAGGCGT
>DMBB01000127.1:0-4296 GCA_003446295.1 Erysipelotrichaceae bacterium | reverse complement strand
GAAGTCACAGATGAGTTCATGGACTCTTTCAAGCTGCTGAGCCTGGATGAACTGCCTGCGCTTCCGCAGTTTGAAAATGAAGAAAGTGATGAGCTGTTTGAGCAATGAGAAAACTGATGATATTATGCATCGGCGCAGCTGTGCTGTGCGGATGCTCGGCACCGGAGAAGGAAGATCCAAGCGCAACGCCGGAGCCGGTGACATATGCATGCCGCTATATCGACAAATATGATTATTCGCAGCCGGCCGGTTATGCGGACATGGTCAATGATGAATGGTATGATACGGCACTGTTTGCAGGAGATTCCCGTATGGGTTCGATCGCGCTCTATGGAACGCATGACAATGCCCAGGTGGAATACGTTACTTCGCTGAACCTGATGAGGATCGGCAATATGCCGGTCGACGGCAGGGATGACGGAAAGACACTGATGGACATCCTTGAAGAGACAGACAAGGAGAATATCTATCTGCTGTTCGGCATCAATGAGATCCGCAATCCGAACTTTGACGCCTTCGGTGAGAAACTGCAGGAGATCGTGAGCATGCTGATGAAGGACCACCCGACACGCAGCATCTACCTGATCCTGTCATACCATCCGGATAAGATCGATGGTCTGCCGGAGCCGGGACTCAGCGAGCATCTGACCAATCTGAATACGACGATCTCAGAGATCGCTAAGAAGAATCATATCTACTTTGTTAATCCGGATGAAGGACTTGACGATGAAGCGGGTACAGTGATAGATGAATATGTATGGGACGGCCTGCACTTCAATGTGCCGGGTGCCCAGGCATTTGAAGAATATCTTGGATATCATGTTGTAAGGAGAGAGAAATATGTTCAGGAAATTTGTGAGTAGTCTGGCAGCGATCCTGCTGCTTGCAGGATGCAGCGGAGGAGGTTCCTCTGCCAGTCCGACAACAACAGGCGAAAAGATCGTCAAGAATCTGAAACTGACAGAAAAAATGGATGCTATGGATGAGAGTCAGATCAACGGACTGTTCTTCTTTGAAGACGGCGCTGTAAAGTCATCCAGCCTGTATCTGGCAAATGACCAGACTGCAGATGTAGTCGGCGTATTTGAGACGGAAAACATGGACTCTGCAAAGAAGTCTGTACGCACATATCTGGAAACAACGAAACTTCAGAACCAGAATTATAATCCGGATGAGGTATTTAAGATCGATAACGCTGTCATTGATGACAACGGCAAGACACTGATCCTCATTGTCTGCGATGATCTGGAGAGTGCAAAAAAAGAAGCCAAAACAGCACTTGGCAAATAAGGTACCTGACCGGGTATCTTTTTTCATGGATACTGCTGATCACAGCGGAAAGGAGCAGAAAAGATGATCGAACGTTATTCCCGCAAAGCAATGCGTGATGTCTGGAGTGAAGAAGCAAAGTTTCAGGCATGGCTTGAAGTAGAGATCCTGATCGATGAGGCCTGGAGCATTCTCGGCGAGATACCGGCGGAAGATGCAGAACTGATCCGCAGAAATGCGAAGTTCAATGTGGAACGCATTCTCGAGATCGAACAGGAAACCAGACATGATGTTGTCGCGTTTACCAGATGCGTCTCGGAGAGTCTCGGAGAAGAAAAGAAGTGGATCCATTACGGTGTGACCAGTACCGATGTCGTTGACACAGCCAACGGCGTCCGCTTCAAAAAAGCAAATGAGATCCTGCGCCAGGATATCCTGGACTTCATGGAGATCCTCAAGGCCAATGCATTGAAATACAAGGATACCGTATGTATGGGCAGAACGCATGGCGTGCATGCCGAGATCACGACATTCGGCATGAAGTTTGCTTTATGGTATGAAGAAATGAAGCGCAACCTGGACCGCTTTGATCTTGCACGCAGAGATGTGGAAGCAGGCAAGATATCAGGTGCAGTCGGAACATTTGCGAACATTCCGCCGTTTGTACAGGATTATGTATGCGAAAAGCTCGGCATCCAGTCTGCCCCGATCTCCACACAGGTACTGCAGAGAGACAGGCATGCCTTCTATTTTGCAGCACTGGCTGTGATCGGTGCTTCCCTGGAACAGATGGCAACGGAGATCAGGCACCTGCAGAGAACAGAAGTGCGTGAAGCAGAGGAACGTTTCCGTGCAGGACAGAAGGGCTCCAGCGCGATGCCTCATAAGCGCAATCCGATCGGCAGTGAGAATATCTGCGGTTGTGCCCGTGTACTGAAAGGCTACATGATGACGGCATATGAAGATGTTGCGCTCTGGCATGAACGTGATATTTCTCATTCCTCAGTCGAACGGATCATTGCGCCTGATGCGACGGAACTGCTCGATTACATGCTGTACAGATTCGGAAATATCCTGAAGAACCTGACTGTGTACCCGGAACAGATGGAAAAGAACATCTGGCTGACAGACGGCGTGATCTTCTCACAGAGGTTCATGCTGAAGCTTGTTGAAAAGGGATGGTCACGTGAAAAGGCATATGATACGGTGCAGCCGCAGGCAATCAATGCGTGGACAAATCATGTGTCATTCCGGAAGCTGATGGAAAGTCTGCCGGAAGTTACCTCAGTTCTGACGCCGGAAGAGATCGATGACTGCTTTGACACAGCGTACCATGTCAGAAATGTTGACGAGGTATTCAGAAGAGTCGGCATTCTTTGATCGATCATACAGATTCAGTTCTGATCATACGTTCAGGTAGTTTTATGGACAGAAAAAGCACAATGGCCAGACTGGCCTTGCTGACAACGGCAATCATATGGGGAAGCTCATTGACAGTCGTCAAACAATCGACGGATACGATTCCGCCGCTTTTTCTGCTTGCCCTGAGATTTCAAATGCAGCAGCTGTGCTGATGATCCTGTTCAGGAAAAAGCTTCGTCTGATCGACCGTGATTATGCAAAAAGCGGCTTTCTGATCGGCTTTTTCCTCTTTCTGGCATACAGCTCACAGACGATTGGCGTAACGACCGCAATGCCTGGAAAAAGCACCTTTCTGTCCGCATCCTATTGCGTCATTGTACCGTTCCTGTGCATCATTACAGAACACAGGATGCCGGAGGCGCATCATCTGATCGCAGCTGTACTGTGCATATGCGGGATATGCCTGGCAGTTTTCAGAAATGGATATGTGCTGAGCAAAGGGGATGGACTTGCGGTGCTGTCCGCCTTCCTGTTCGCTTCTCATATCGCCTCTGTTTCCGCCTGCGGGAAAGGAAAAGATCCGGTTCTGCTGACCATTCTGCAGTTCATCTCTGCAGCCGTCTTTTCATGGGCAGGCACATTGCTGTTTGAAACACCTGACGTCCGTGTGCTGCATGGCAGTGCACTGATCGGAACGCTGTACCTTGCACTGGCATGCACGGCGTTATCACTGCTGTTTCAGAATATCGGACAGAAATATACCGATCCTTCCGAAGCGTCATTGATACTCAGCCTTGAATCGGTATTCGGGGTGATATTCGGCATGATCTTTTTCCATGAGCAGCTGGATCTGCCGATGGTCATCGGCTTTGCAATGATCTTTGCGGCGATCATCATCACAGAAACAAAACCCAAACTGCCGCATATAAAAAAAACGCGCTGAAGCGCGCTAGAAGATATCATAATGACCGCAGTGCGTCAAAGATCGCAGTGATCTTCCGCTCATCACTGGCATAGTAACTGCCATGGTCTTCATATGCTGACTTGGCGGAAAAATGGATCTGCTTTGCGCCGGTCTGCTGAATGATGTGTTTTGCATTGTCTGCAGATACGCCTCCGCCCGGAAGGATCTGGATATCATCTCCGTATAATGCGATCAGGTTGGACAGCAGGGGAATACCCTCCAGGGCATTTGCGGCATGTCCTTTTGTCAGAACACGGTCTGCCCCGCAGCTGATCAGTGCCTCAATGGCCGCAAACGGGTCCGGAGTCAGATCAAAAGCCATATGGAAGACTGCTTCTTTCTGATAGGAATGAACTAGCTGCGTCATATCACGCACCAATGCTTTATCGACTGTATCATTCGGATTCAGAAAGCCGAATACGATCCCGTCTGCCTTATTTTCCAGGAACATCTGTGCATCATCGAACATCGTACGGATCTCTTCTGCCTGATAGACAAAACCGGCAGGTCTGGGTCTGACCATGCAGATGATCTTTTTTGTACTGCGTCTGCGTGCATTCATATATTCATGGAACGAAGGCGTCAGACCGTCCAGTTCAAGCGCGCAGTTTAGTTCGATTCTGTCGATCGGAAACCGTTCTGCCAGAAGACAGTCCCGGATACTTCCGGCACACAATTCTGTTGTGATCCCTCTGATCATA
>DMBB01000156.1:13777-14355 GCA_003446295.1 Erysipelotrichaceae bacterium | reverse complement strand
CATGTCGATATGTATGTCTGCGGTCCGACCGTATACAACTATGCGCATATCGGAAATGCCAGACCGATGGTCGTGTTTGATGTGCTCAAACGTCTGTTTGAAGCAGAAGGATACACCGTTACCTATGCGTCTAATTTTACGGACGTAGATGACAAGATCATCAAAAAGGCTGCCGATGAAGGAACGACCGAGGCTGTGATCGCAGAACGCTACATCGATGCCTATCAGGAAGTCAGAAAGCTCCTGAATACAGAGCTCCCTGACATTACGCCGCGTGTTACGGAAACGATGGATGAGATCATTGCTTTCATCGATGAACTGATGCTGTCGGGACATGCATATGAGGCAAACGGTGATGTGTATTTCTCTGTTGATTCTGTTCCTACCTATGGTGAGATCAGCCATCAGAAGCTGAACATGCTGGAAGCAGGTGCGCGTATTGAAGCGAATGACCAGAAACGCAACCCGTATGATTTTGCGCTGTGGAAGAAAACAGATATGGGCATCAAGTGGAGCAGCCCCTGGGGTGAGGGAAGACCCGGATGGCATACGGAATGTGTTGTCATGATCAACAACAA
>DMBB01000156.1:0-13723 GCA_003446295.1 Erysipelotrichaceae bacterium | reverse complement strand
TCATGATCAACAACAACCTCGGCAGGATGATCGATATCCACGGCGGCGGAATGGACCTGAAATTCCCGCACCACGAAAATGAAGCGGCACAGCAGGAAGCCTGCAACGGCAACTGCCTTGCAAATTACTGGATCCATAACGCAATGGTGAATATTGACGGCATCAAGATGTCCAAGTCTCTGGGAAATGTTCTTTGGGCAAAGGATATCGTTGACCGTCTGGGTACAAATCTGACAAGATGGCTGATGAGCTCCGTACATTACCGCAAGGAACTGAATTTCAGCGATGAGACGATCGAAACTGCCAGAAAAGAGCTGGACCGTGTCATGACGCCGCTGAAACAGGCGGATGTCAAGGCTGCTATGGCACGCTATGTATTTGCGGATGCGTATGATGAAGAATCCTACAGAGCGTTCCTGGATCAGATGGACGATGACATGAATACACCGAACGCCTATGCGGTCATTTATGATACCGTGAAGAAGCTGAACGGTGCCCTGAGGCAGCGTGAGATCGATTTCGCTGCAGTCGGAAAATACCGCAATGCGGTTGAAAAGATGCTGGATATTCTCGGCGTTGTCGTTGTGAAGCCGGAAGTAACCGATGAAGATATTGCTTTGTTTGAAAAATGGAATGAAGCCAAGAAGAACAAGGATTTTGCAAGCGCTGATGTTTACCGCGGCAAGCTTGCTGAGAAAGGTCTGCTGTGAGATCGTCTGAATGTTCCGGCAGGACGCTTGCATTTCTGGGAGATGCTGCATGGTCGCTTGTCGTGAGAACATATCTGGTGGAAAAGGGATACGGCAGAGGCAATGATCTGCAGAAGCATTCCGTACGGTATGTGAGCGCAAAAGCACAGGCAGAACTGTATGACCTTCTGCATGAAGCATCGTTCTTTACAGAAGAAGAGGAGGACTGGTACCGCAAAGGGCGCAATGCCAATGCGGGTACGGTTCCGAAGAATACACCCGTTAATATCTACCGGAAGTCCACCGGATTTGAAGCGATTCTGGGTGCTTTGTCACTTGAGAACAATTGGAACAGGATCGGGACGATATGGGACAAAGTGATAACACTGAAGGAGGAAGGGTTATGGCACAATTGATGTACGGAAAAAACGTCGTAAAGCAGATGCTTAAGAATCCCTCAAAAGTAAACTGTGTATACATGTGCATCCAGGACCCTCAGATCGAAGCAGAATGTGCCAGGAACAAGATCATGCTGAAGCATGTCAGCCGCAATGACCTGAAAAAGATGACCGGCAGCGACAACCATCAGGGGATCGCGGCAGAAGTTGAAGAGTACCGTCTTTATTCACTGGATGATCTTGTCAATGAGAGACATTCCGATTATGGTTTCCTGATCCTTCTGGATGAACTGGAGGATCCGCATAACCTCGGTGCTGTTCTGCGTACTGCGGATGCGGTTGGTGCAGACGGTGTGATCTTCAAGAAGACGCATGCGGTCGGACTGACACCGGCAGTTGCCAAAGTCTCGGCCGGAGCGATCGATACGGTAAAGTGCGCATCGGTCACAAATCTTGCGCGTACAGCAGAAGAGCTGAAGAAAAAGGGGTACTGGATCGTCGGAGCCGACATGGACGGACAGGACTACAGATCACTGAAGTACGATTTCAACACCGTACTTGTGATCGGCAATGAGGGAAAGGGCATTTCGAGACTGCTGAGAGAGAAGTGTGATTATCTGGTCTCGCTTCCGATGAGAGGAAAAATCTCTTCTCTGAACGCGGCAGTCAGTGCCGGTATTCTGATGTATCAGATCACAGACGGGCGTTTCTTCCGATAAGGAGGAAAGCTTATGAATCCATACGAACTGCTTTATATGAGCCGGACAGGAGACACGTACGCTGTCCGCGCTCTTTTTAATCTCTACAAGCCGATCCTGATCCATGAGGTCAAAAATGCGATCGAGGTATGTCCGTGCCTGAACATCTATTGGGATGATCTGATGCAGGAAGGGATGCTGGCATTGTACAAAGCCGCTGAAGCATACCGTGAGGATCGGGGAAGCAGTTTTGCGACATTTCTGACGATCGTGATCAAAAACACGATGATCACATATACCAGGACTGTGAAGCGGAAGCAGCAGGGGCGTGTGAATCACATGTATTCACTTGACAGTATGATCAGTGAAAACAATCCTGCAATTGAGCTTCTGGAACAGAAAAACAGGCTGACCGATCCGGAATATGTGCTGAGGATGAACCAGGCCAGGGATCAGCTGATGGAACAGATCAGCAAACTGAACCCCAGGGAACAGCAGGTCCTTCTGAACTGGATGAACGGAAATTCCTATACGCAGTCCGCCCGGGAAATGGGCATCACAACAAAGCAGTTTGACGGCAGAAAACAGAGAGTGCGGAAAAAGATCAGAAGAAGCATACTTGAAAAAGCATGAAAGCACAGATAGAGAAACATGGGAAAACCGGAATGAACCGGTTTTTTCAGCTGAAAATTAAGCGGTGCGTATTTGAACATAATTGACTGGCATTGTCTCTTGTGTTAAATTAGGTAGGCAATCGAGGAGTTTTTGTCATGGCGAAAGATGAAAAAGTAATTATGGCATGCAGTGTATGTATGTCCAGAAATTATACAACTTCACACAAAAATGCGAAGAAACGTCTGGAACTGATGAAATTCTGTCCGAAGTGCGGACGCAAAACACTCCATAAAGAAACAAAGTAGGAGGTACTCTATGGATAAGACATTCAGCTGGAGCGGTATCAAAAAGGAAGCCAAACGTGTACGCTGGCCGAAGCGCGCCGACGTAGTATCCAATTCCGGAGAAGTGATCACATTTACAGCATTCTTTGCGCTGTTCTTTGTACTGTGCGATTTCTTAAGCACGACCCTTCTGACACTGATTGGAATCGGAGGATAAGATGAGCGACGAAAAGAAGATCAATCCTATTATTGATGATGAACATGAAAAACGCTGGTATGTAGTCAACACATACTCCGGACATGAAAACCGCGTAAAGGACAATCTGGAAAAGCGTGTTGAATCCATGGGTATCCAGGATTCACTGTTCCGTGTACTTGTTGCGGAAGAACCTGAAATCGAGATCAAAAACGGCAAGGAAGTTGAGAAGATGAGAAACATCTTCCCCGGCTATGTGTTCGTTGAGATGAAGATGACAGATGAAGCATGGTATGTTGTACGAAACACGCCGGGTGTTACCGGATTTATCGGTTCATCAGGCGGCGGTGCAAAACCGTTCCCTGTTTCTCCGGATGAGATCGAGTCCATTCTGCGCAGAATGGGTCAGAGCGACAAGAAAGTCGTTGTTGACTTTGCGGTAGGCGATACAGTACGTATCCTGACCGGACCGTTCACAGGAATGGAAGGCAGAGTCAGCGAAATGAATGACCAGACACAGGTCGCAAGCATTATGACAATGCTGTTCGGACGTGAAACACCGACCGATATCAACTATAACGATCTGCAGAAAGTAGAAGACTGACAAAATAAGGTCCTGCTGAATGTATCAGCAGGATCTTATTTTGTCTGATAAGATGTTGTAGTAGAAAAAAACATGGAGGAATAACGATGCAGATACCTGAACTGAAAATGCCTGAACACGGTTATACCAAAGAGGGCCATCCGGGAAACGCCGGACAGTATGACGTCAACAAATACCCCGCTAAAGAAAACAGCCCGCTGAAGGGAAAACATCTGATATTTCTCGGCAGTTCCGTCACGCTTGGATTTGCTTCAATGAATCAGTCGTTTGCGGACGATCTGGAGCATCTTGACGGGATCGTTATGATCAAGGAAGCGGTCAACGGCACAACACTGGTTGATGTTGACGCAAAGGGACCGTCCTATATCAAACGCCTGAGAACGATCGACAAATCATTCCCGGCTGATGCACTGATCTGTCAGCTTTCCACCAACGATGCAACACAGGGCATGCCGCTGGGCAAAGTGACAGACGAAAGAGATCCGGAAGCGTTTGACCTGCAGACGATCGCAGGAGCTATGGAGTATATCATTTCGTATGCAAAGAGCACATGGAATTGTCCTGTGCTGTTTTACAGCGGCACAAGATTCATTTCCGATCTCTATCAGAACATGACAGAGCTGCTTCCGGTCATGCAGGAAAAATGGAATATCGGTCTGATCGATCTCTGGAATCATGAGGAGATGTATACGATCACGGATGAGGCGTACAGCCTTTATATGTTTGATCCGATCCATCCGACCAGAGCAGGCTATCTGGAATGGTGGACGCCGGTATTTGAAAAAGATCTCACGGCATTCTTTGAAAAGTAAAGGCGGCCATTATGGAAATTGAACGTAAATTTCTTGTAAAGGAACTTCCGGATCTGACAGGAACTGTCATGATCAGGATGGAACAGCGGTATCTTTCAGTCGATCCGGTCCTCAGGATCCGGAAAGCGGATGATAAACACATTTTCACATATAAAAGCGGCATGGGAATGATCAGACAGGAAGAAGAATTTGAGATCTCTGAAGAAGACTATGCAAAACTGTGTGAAAAAACGATCGGTCATCCGGTCATGAAGAGCCGGTATGTAATGGGACTGCCGGACGGACACCATGCGGAGATCGATGTTTATCACGGCAGGCTTGACGGACTGCTTGTGGTGGAAACGGAATTCAGCAGTGAGGAAGAAGCGAATGCATTTGCTGTGCCGGCGTGGTTCGGCACGGAAGTGACGGACGATCCTTACTACACGAACGCTATGCTGGCGTTCAAGGAGGACTGAACATATGGAGATCGGTTTTCTGCTGCTGAAACAGATCTGCGTCATGTTTCTGCTGATGCTGGCAGGATATGTGTTCTACAAAAAAGGAATGATCACAGACCAGGGTTCAAAGGAGCTTGGAAAGATCCTGCTGTACCTGGTCATCCCGGTCGTGGTGATCAATAATTTCTGCATTGAGCGGACTGCTGAAAAAGCAGCAGAGCTCCTGCAGTCAACAGTGCTTGCAGGCGCAGCCATGCTGGCGGCGATCGTGATCTCACACATCGTCTTCGGCAAGCGTGACGGTATTTCCTGCTTCTCATCAGCATTCTCCAATGCAGGATTCATCGGGATCCCGCTTGTTACAGCAGTTATGGGAAGCCAGTATGTGTTCTACATTTCCGTCATGATCGTATTTGTCAACGCACTGCAGTGGACATATGGCGTATATGTGATCACTTCAGACAAGAATGTCATCTCACCGAAAAAGATCATTACAAACCCGATCGTTCTTTCGGTAGCTGCTGCGCTGGTCATTTTCTTTTCCGGGGCAGGAAATCATATGCCGGGTGTTGTGACGAGTGTATTCAATGCGATCGCAGGTCTGAATACACCGATCGCCATGATGGTCAGCGGTGTATTCCTTGCCCAGTCGGATCTGCTGGCAATGTTCAAAAAGAAAAAGACGTATGTTGTATGTCTGCTCAGGCTGGTCCTGATCCCGCTGGCTACGCTTGCCGTATTCAGGATCCTTCCGTTCGGCATTTCCGAAATGAAGCTTGCGCTGATGATCGCTGCTGCAGCACCGGTCGGTTCCAATGTCGCAGTGTTTGCGCAGGCATATGACAAAAACTATACAGACGCTGTAGAACAGGTATGTCTTTCAACGATTCTCTGCCTCGCGGCACTGCCGCTGGTAATTACACTGGCGTCCGTAGTTCTTGGCTGAAAATGATTGACTCGGAAGGCAATTAATACTATTATGTTGGAGCACACATTTTTTTGTGTGTGATCATGCGTGGGAGGATAAGCAGCTTATCCGTTTACCACTGCATGTGGAACCTATTAAAAGGAGGAACGCCACATGGCAAAGAAAGTTGCAAAAGTATGCAAACTGCAGTTCCCTGCAGGCGGCGCTAAACCGGGACCGGCTCTGGCATCCGCAGGCATCAACATGCCGAAATTCTGCACGGAATTCAACGACAAAACAAAGGACCGCAAGGGTGACATCGTTCCTGTCGTCATCACAGCTTATGAGGACAAGAGCTTCGATTTCGTCATCAAAACAACACCTGCAGCATTCCTGCTGAAGAAGGCTGCCGGAATCGCAAAAGCTTCCGGTACACCGAAGACTGTCAAGGCAGGCAAGATCACGGTTGATCAGCTCCGCGAGATCGCTGAGTACAAGATGCCGGACCTGAATGCAAACAGTGTTGAAGCAGCTATGAAGATCATTGCTGGTACAGCCCGCAACATGGGTATCACAGTAGAAGGGATGGATAACTGATCATGGCAGGTAAGAAATTCAAGGCCGCTCAGGCTCAGGTAGACAGCACCAAACTGTATCCCTATGCAGAAGGCGTTGCACTCGCTAAGAAACTCAGCACGGTAAAATTCGACGCTACAGTAGAAGCAAGCTTCTTCCTGAACGTTGACCCCCGTCAGGCTGAACAGAACCTCCGTGGAGCTATGGTTCTCCCCAACGGTACAGGTAAGACAAGAAAAGTTCTCGTTATTACACAGGGACCGAAGGAACAGGAAGCCAAGGATGCAGGCGCTGACTTTGTCGGCGGCGCAGACATGATCGAAAAGATCAAGGGCGGATGGTTCGATTTCGATATCATCGTAGCTACTCCCGATATGATGGGTCAGCTCGGTAAACTCGGCCGTCTGCTTGGTCCGAAGGGCTTAATGCCGAACCCTAAGACAGGTACTGTTACAACAAACATTGCTCAGGCAATCGAAGAAATCAAAAAAGGTAAGATCACATACCGTGTTGACAGAGATGGAAACATCAACTGCCTCATCGGCAAGTGCTCCTTCTCTGATGAAGCTCTTGCAGAGAACTTCAAAGCTCTGTATGATCAGCTGAACCGTATCAAGCCTGCAACTGTCAAGGGTACATACATGAAGGGTATCACTGTTTCCACAACAATGGGCCCTGGCGTTAAAGTTACAGTTGAGTAAGACTGCATACAAATGTAACCTAAAGGATCTGGAATCTGAATGTTTCAGATCTTTTTTTTGTTTTTCCGTGGATGTTCATGGTAAATGCCGAATGTTATTTCAGAAGGCCATTGCGGCCGATCGAAACGGAGGAAACTATGAATCGCATATCATGGAAAAAACTGGAGGCAGTGCTGCTGACGGCAATGACCTGCCTTTGTGCAGTTACCGTGTCTGCTGAAGAACCGGAATTACCGGAGGAACAGCCGGAACTGACGGAAACGGAACAGCGGGAGATCGAAGCAGTCGCTGTGCCTGATCCTTCCCAGATCAGGACAGAACCGGGAACAGCTGCAGAAGAGCTGGATCTTCCGGATACTTTATCAGTTCTGTTTGCCGGAAGCGAAACGCCGGAAGAACAGGGAGTCATCTGGCAGTGCAGCACATATGACGCAGACACCGAGGGCAGTTATATTTTCCAGTCGGAATTTACGGATGCATCCCTGGCCTGGGATGATATGCCGGCAATGACGGTCATTGTGGAAAAATATCTGACGATCACAGGGTATCTGGAACAGCTGCCGGAAAGCAGTTCGGTATTTCAGATGAGTGATGAGGAAAAGAATGGTGTACGGTCGCTGCTGCAGCTGATCCGGTCAATTGAAAACGAAATGACCGAAGAAGACAGGACCGCATGGCAGAGCAGAGTTCCTGAGAAATATGCGCTTTATCAGGAACTGTGCACGATCCTGCTGGACCAGTCCGGAGGAGAACATGATTATCTGGATGATGATCTGATCTATGTTGAAACATTAAGCGTTTCGGAAATGAAAGACGGGATCGGTCCGTTTGATGAAGAAGATACTGCGGGGAAAGATACATCGGATTCAAACCGCAGGATCAGGACATTTGATACGCTGACATATACCCTGTTTTACAGAACAAGGTCATACGGCATTTATGACAGTGTCGGCAGCGGATATATGTTCTATGAATTCATCCTTCCATGCACGGAAAAAGAAGCTGTTTTTGATACAGAGTCCATGGGCTGGGCAGGAAACGGGTGCAGTGATCTAGATGCCCTGGCACCGGGTACGACAGGATGGACACTCAGCACGGATGGAGAAGGCAATCAGGTCCTGCTGGTAAAACGGTTCATGGAACCGAATGAAACGGCAGAAAACGCCTTCCCGGGCAGCGGGACTGTCAGTGCTGTGATCCATATCCTCGGAGCATCAAACGGGAAGATCATACAGCCTGTTTTCCGCGCATGGATGGATCATAACGATATGGAACGTGCGGCGGAATGTATTTCGGAGCAGGTCGAGGTCACGTGCGAGCTCAGGATGAATGCAGCCCTGGCAAAACATACGCATACACAGGGTCTGGATGTGTTTGATTTTTCAACAGGAAACGATTTTGCGCTGAACAAGGATGCAGGGCAGGTCAAAGGCAGGATCTACGGTTATTCCGTGAATCTCCAGCTTTACAGCAAGGGCAGTGCCGGTACAGGCGCGGACCTGAAAGGATGTGCGCTGCCGGAGGGACCGATCAGTGTCAGTGTCGATATGCAGGCAGTGTTCAGAAGGTCTTCCGCTTCCTCGGCTCCTGTATCGATGAATGATGACGGATTTGTGCCGCTGATCTGGAGCTATGAAGGCAACAAGCGTCCTTATTCCGATCTGCAGACCGATGCAAGAGATGTGAAGAGCTACGGCCTGACATACGCTACGCTGGCACCGCTGAACAGGAAGAATGAACGTCCTGACATTATGCCCGCAGACGGTTCCAACGGATGCTGGAACGGAGGGGACTGGACTGCTGTGCAGGAAGGCAGTGTTGTCACCTTCACGATCTATCCGAAAAGCGATGAACACCCGGGCGGCTATGAAGTGAACCCGAGATGGTTCCCGAACGGAAACAGCGGTGCAGCCCCAAAAAATCAGAACATTTACTGGAAGCCTTCAGACGGCGTGTTTACAGCACGCGTCGGATGCATATCTGCGGCAGAGGTATACTTTATCGTTCCGTTTGAACAGAACGGTACGGGACTCAGCGAATGGTATGAGGATACCGGTACGGTCGAACTGAGCGCTGCAGATGCGCAGCTGAAGGTGGATGGTGTACTGCTGGAGCAGGGAAACAGCTCTGATGATGTGCTGACATGGTCGGAATTCATTGCCGGAGGAGGCGTATACACACCGAATATCCACTACGCGTCAGCTGACGGATATGGCGATATCAACCACAACGAAGAACCGGATTCCTTTCTGCATACAGGCGAGGATGCTGTGGCAGCCGGACAGCCGATGGGAATCACATGGGGTCTTTGGTGCGATCCCAGAGGCGACAGTGACAATACCGTATATGCAGTCAACAGCCTGATGAAATTTGATGATGAGGGCATACTTCTGCAGAACAGCGACGGTGCGCAGAGCAGCCCCTCTGTCTATCAGGATGGCTATTATGCTTCAGGCAGCTATTCCTGGATGTATGCCGCAAAACCGGACGGTACAGGCTGGAACAATGATGCGGAAATGAACGCTGCTGTGGAGTCTGACCTGATCTATTTCTCCGATCTGCAGCAGCTGCGTGATCAGGGTTTTACATGTGTCGGGATCCTGACGCAGTACCGCAAGGATCTGTCGGAAAAGGAATTTACGAAAAAGGCGATCCTGTCCTATATACCTTGTACGAGCGGAGAAGAGACAGCAGGCAATGTTTATCAGATCAGGATCAGTACGACATGGTGGCTGAAGGACAGGGTCAGTGCTGCCGGCGGAATGATACCCCTGCGTCCGGAAGGAACCGATAATCTGACATTTGTTCTGCCCCAAGGGGATAAGCAGAATGTTAAGGAAGATTATGTCAAGGCAGTCTGGGAAAACAGCGCGTATGTATCCGGTCATACCGGGGATAATCATGACGGCGACTCTGTATATGTGACTCCGTTCAGGAGTGAGGTCGAGATCACCGCGGCACAGACCCAGGCAGGCTCTGAAGAGCCGGCGAGGATCTACAGCCTTGACAGCGGTCAGCGCTATGTGGAATATCGGATCAGACCATCTTTAACGACATACACGCAGACAGGCGAGGGAACCCCGGTCACTGTGACCGTGAAGGCAGTTCTGCCTCCGCAGCTGATGTATAACAGTGACTTCGGATCATGGTATGCATCAGGAACACAGTACATACAGGCAGGCATCGGCAAACAGGGAAGCTGCTCGGGTCAGCCGCTTGATCCTGTGCTGACATCCGGAGAAAACGGACAGACAGTCCTGACGTGGACACTGGAGAATATCATTCCTTCACAGAACATGGACAACATTTACTTTGGTACGGTGATCGACGAAGAAAACGGATATATCGAGGTGGCCGACCAGCAGCAGATCATCGTGAAAGCAGTGATCAGTGCAGACGGTGATCATCGTCCGCTGACACCGGCAAATGATAATATCAGCGAAGCAGGGATCCGTATATCCAAACAGCTTGCAATGGCTGTATCAAAAAGAGCAGACCGGAGATTCATTGATCCGAATGAGTCCGCGGGATGGACTGTCACGGCAGGCAACAACGGTTCTTCCGATCTGACCGATTCCGTTGTCCTTGATGTATTTGCGTCAGACAGCACATATACGGGTGACCTGCTGCTGGATGAATTCAGGATCCTGAAGTATTCCGCAGACGGCACGAAGGTCACTGCCGAAAATTTGAATGATTGGGAGATATGGTATACCTATCAGGAAATAAATGAAACGGAAGCGGAGAACATTACGGCAGGACAGATCAGAAGCTCATCGGGATGGATCAGGGGCACGGTACAGAATGACGGGGAAGACCGCGTCCTTGTGCTGGACCAGGCAGCACGTAAGAATATCAAGGCTGCAGCAGTTGTAGGCACACTTTACAGACAGCAGACATGCAGGCTCCATATCAGCGTCGCTATGCCCGGGAGTCAGGGTGGCCAGAAGGTCAGGAATACTGTCTACAGAGGTTCTGATACGGGAGAATCGACAGTTTACATCGTATCGCGCAGTATTGAGGGCATTGTCTGGAATGACGGGGACCTGGATGGTCAGCGCAGTGAGCAGGAACAGCCGATGCATGATATGACGATCACACTGCTGAAACAGAACACTGCAGGAAACTATGAACCATATGCCGCAGATGGAGTGCCTGCAGTCATTCATTCCTCCCAAAGCATGGACGTGCATACGGGAACAGTCTCAGCCTATACAGACGGAAGATACCGGTTTATGTCTCTTCCTGAAGGTACATACAGGATCCTGATCGAAGCAGACTGTCTGCCGGAATATCTGCTTTCACCGCTTCATATCGGAAGTACGGAAACAGATTCCGATGGCGTCGGCATTTATGAGGAAGGAAAACTGTCAGGGATCGGAATATCCGGTATTGTCATGCCGGAGGCTTCATCGATCGGTTCTTACCGATATGCATCGGAAAATAATGATGCTGGTATGGCACCGGCTCATCAGCCGCTGGTGATCCGGAAAACATGGATCAGGGAAGCACAGACTGTTCTGCCTGAAGAGATCACGATCGAATTGTATGCGGATGGAGAACTGCTGGAAACATATACACTGACCCAGACAGATGCAGTATCAGGAACTGATATCTGGCAGATCACGACAGCCGCACTCCCGGTCTACCGGCAGGACGGTTCGGACCGCATACAGTACACTGTCAGTGAATCTGCTGTATCAGGATGCCGCAGGGATATGCTGGGCGGAAGGACGGTATTTGCATTGACAGGTGAAGCGGTATCCGAACCGGGACTCTGGATCGCGGAAAGCAGTCTGTCCGGAGACTGCCTGGAAGTGATCAATACCTGGGACCCTGCAGAAGAAGAACAGACAGGCACGTTTGAAATGACTCTGCGGAAATGCAGTACGGAGCACAGCCTGATCAATGAGCCGGCGGTATTTGAACTGTTCAGGTCCGGCGTTTCTCTCGGACAGTACACAACAGAAGCGGGCAGTGTCATGATCGGTTCCCTGGAAGAAGGCAGTTATGTGCTCAGGGAAGTAACGGCCCCTGCCGGTTATGTAAGATCCGATGCGGATATTTCCTTTGAGATCCTGCAGGATGGAACTTTGTATCTGAGGGATGAGCTTACGGAAAACGGGATCATACGCTTCCTCAGAAAGCTGTTCCGCCTGGAAACACAGGAACACGGGCGTGCAGAGTGGGATGCGGAAGAACGGACAATGACAGTGATCAATGAGCGGATCAAGGGAAGCCTGAAGATCACAAAACATACAGAAGACATCGAAGGAGATCCCATAGCAACAGAACAGACTTACCGGTTTGCCCTGCATACTGCAGACGGCGATCTGATCCGTACATTTGAGGTCAAAAACGGTCAAAGCACGGTCCTGAATGATATTCCCTACGGAATCTATATTCTGACGGAACTGAACGGTACGGAGGACAGCCTGTCTCCGGCATATATCTTCAGGCGGTTTGCGGTCACAGGCGATCCCGCTGTAAAAGTCAACGGGGAGATCGTCGAGCTGACCGTCACAAATATCTATGAACGCAGGAAAAAGGATATGCCTGTCGAAAAGATATGGGATGGTGCAGAGCTGCCGGAAGCAGAATTCGTATTGTATGCGGACGGCAAGGACACAAGGCATTTATCGGTCAATGCGGAATCATCCTGGAAAGGTGTTTTTGAAGGCCTGAATGAATATGATGATGCAGGCAGACCGATCTCCTATGAGATCAAGGAGGTCGTTCCTCCGGGATATGCGGTGACAGCTGATGAGACAGGAAGCGTATTTACAAATCATCAGATCAGTTTGTTTGTGCTGAAAACGGACGAGAAAGGCAATGCACTGCCTGAGGCGCAGCTCAGCCTGCGGGACTCGCACGGCAATGAGGTGTACAGCTGGACATCATCTGAAGTACGGGAGGAACTTGGCTCAAAACTGAAAGCATCTGAGAGCTATTCGATCACGGAGATAAAGATCCCGGACGGATATGCTTCTCACGGCACGGCTGTTGAGTTCAGCGTGCTTCAGGACGGAACGGTGATCTCGGACGCGGATCTGAGCGGTCATGTATTGAAAATCGAAAATGTGCCGCTTGATATCCGTGTTGAAAAACTGGACAGTTTTACGAAGAAGCCGCTGTCCGGGGCAGTGTTGAAGATCATTGATGAGACAGGAAAGGTCATTGATCGCTGGACCAGTACGGAAGAAGCACACAGGCTGCAGTCGGTCAGTGCCGGAAAAACATATACGCTGATAGAGGAAAAGGCACCGGATCAATATCAGATCAGCGCACCGATCACATTCACCGCAGCATCTTCCGACCAGACACAGATCATAACGATGTACGACAAAAAGAAATCAGAGTTTCTGACAGCTCTTCCCAAAACAGGCGGAGACGGATATCCGGTCTTCTGGCTGGGTGTATTCCTGGCAAGCGGCGCCTTGTTCGCAATGTCGGCAAAGGCGCTGATGAAAAGATAAAATGAAGGTTGACAAACACGTTAAACGCTCGTATTATTTTAGCGTTATCAAATACCAGAGACAGTAACGGCGTAAGCTTAATCAGGTTACCGAGGTAGAGAAAGTCAATCTGTTAGTTGAACTTTTATGCCCTTGCTGTCTGTCAGCGAGGGCTTTATATATTCAGGTACGCGATAACAAGAAAGGTTTAGGTGAAGGAATGAATCAGGCGGTATTAGAAAGCAAGAAAAATGTCGTCACCGAGATTGCAGACAAGATGAAAAATTCCGGTTCTGCAGTTGTCGCTGAGTACCGTGGACTGAGCGTTGCTGAGGTCACTGAACTCCG
>DMBB01000266.1 GCA_003446295.1 Erysipelotrichaceae bacterium | reverse complement strand
AAAACCTCTGTCACAGGCTGTGATTGAACACATTTCCGCTGAAGAATGATTTCCTGCTTCAACGACAGATAACTGCATTGCGTGCAATGCCCGACATAGCTGTCTCCGCAGGCTTGAGATTTACCGACTGACCGATTTCGATGTACCCTCACCGTATGGTCAGTCTTTTGTATGTTTATGGTATGAAAATGAAATATGTCTTACAGAAATCTGTGCAGAAAAATATATCCTGCTGCAGACGGACAGCAGTCTTGCAGGCTGAGATGTATGCTGGATAATGGCAGTTCATCTTACAGTTTTTGTTCTCTTCTGAGTCAGAAACAAACCATATATACAGCATACAACAGACTGCATCGATCATCGATATTTACAGGCTTGGACAGACTTTATTTCAAATATGACAGTCAGTCTGTCACATTATTATGTGTATTGCTGAGCATTCAGTTAAGTTCGGATCACAATGGATCAGTTATTGATGATGCAGTTCTGTTAAGTCATCGGTTACCCTCCTTTCTGTGCCCGTAAATATCATTCTGCTGATGTGCAGACACTTATATATACGGCCATGAAAAAAGAAATCCTCTGTATTTTTTTTGAAATCACTCAATGATCGTTAACCATATATCTGAAAACCTGCACATGCATCAAAAAACCTGACCGCTCCGGTCATATAAACATCCGGTATAACGGTCAGGTATTTATGATATTAATTTGAGCGTTCAGCCTTCAGATGATCCATCTGAAGTATCTGTGGATGATGTTTCTTCTGTAGCTGCCGGTGTTGATTCAGGATTTGTTGCAGGTGTCGGCTGTACCTGTTCCTGACTGCCATCCCACATGACACCGATAGAGATCGTATAAGCTACTTTGTCATACAGGTTCTTAGCGCCGGTTTCATTCCAGATCAGGTTTCCTGCAGGTACTGTATCGGAGTATTCTTCATTTCTTGTACCAGGTCCGAGATTCAGCTGAGCCAGTTTTGCAAGGAATGCTTCTTCAGTCTGACCTGCCATATCAGGAACTGTAACGCCGCCGGAAACTGTCAGTGAGATCGTGCTGCCAGGTGCACAGAATACTTTGCCCTTCTGTTCAACACCGTTTGTATACTGGTGGAGAACCGTGCCGATTGGTTGTGTGCTCTTTTCACCATTCAGTACATATTTGATTCCAGCAGAAGCGCTGTATTTTGAATTGATGTCTGCAATATATGCCAGAGCTTCGTCCTGTGTTTTGCCTGTGAAGTCATTGATCGGTACATAACCTGCAGATACTCCGAACGTGATCGTAGCTGTTTCAGGAACAATACCTGCTGAAGGATTCATGCTGACGATCTTGCCTGCATCTGCAGCAGCATATACATCAACAAATACCGGATTCAGTTTATTCGTAGTGCACCATGATTCAGCATCTTTCTTTGTTTTGCCAACCATATTTACAAGATTGACAGGATAACCTGATACATAGGTTGCTGTAACTGCATCACCGGGATTTACCTTTGTTCCGGCTGCAGGATTCTGACGGATGAATGTATTAGCTTCCTGTGTCTTGCTTGTTTCCCAAAGGAAGCTCATCTTAACATTCGTCGTGCTTCCCCACTGGTAAGCCTGAGCATATGTATACTGTGAGAAGTCCGGAATCGTGATCTTGCCGTCAGCAGATGAAGAAGAATCCGGGTTCGGAGTTACGTTTGCTGTTCCGTTATTTCCGCCTGTAGACAGCGTCACAATAATTGTGTCCTTGCGTCTGACTGTTTTTCCTTCAAGGGGATTAATGGAAACAAATGTACCTTCCGGAACACTGGTATCGGTTTTGTCCTGATAGCTTACGCCGGTGAACTTGTGTTCTTTAAACCATGCTTCAACCTGTTCTTTTGTCTGTCCGCTGAAGTCAGGAAGAATAAACATTGTTTCGGGATCAGCACCATCTGACAAGGTAATGTTCAGTACGTCACCATCCTGTAATTTTGTATCAGGATTAATGCTCTGGGAAAGAACTGCATCCTTATCCTTTTCTTCATCATATTTATAGTCAAATGTCAGCTGATCATCCGGCACTTTATTTTCATCTGCCCAGTTCAGAACATCCGTACGAGTCTGATCAGTAAAATCAGGTACAGTCACTGTTTTATCCTTTGACAGTAAAAGATATCCGCCGGTAACTCCTAATGCCACAAGAAGAACACCTGCGACGCCGGCTAATATTTTGGTTTTCATAGTTGCATTTCCAACGCTCATATTTGTTACCTCTCTCTTTACTGTCAGAATTATACCATATTGGTTTACATTTGTAGCACTTGAATGCTTAAAATTAATATTTCGTGCTGATGTTTGGCAAATGATTTTCATTTTATCAATACCGCAGCACGGATGCCCACGATTGTGCACATTGTGGCTCATTGTGCAAACCGACCGTTTTTTGGCCCTTGCCATGGTATATCATGAGTCTGCATGAAGGAAGTGATGGCCATCCTGACTGATATGCGGCACATTTTAGGAGGATTATATGACTACCAGTATGATCAAAAA
>DMBB01000304.1 GCA_003446295.1 Erysipelotrichaceae bacterium | reverse complement strand
CACCGGATTCAGCGGCGGAGTCAAAGTATCGACTGCAGGACTGCTGGAACAGGTGCCTGAATTCCGCAAAGCAAAACAGACCGCGCGTCTTTTGAGGATCCTGACAAGACTGACATTGTGCGGAATGGTTGTATCTGCGCTGTTTCTTGCGGCAGGACCGTATGAGACACGGGAAGAGACCACAACGCTGCGTCAGCGTGATATTATTTTCTGCCTTGACGTTTCCTATTCCATTTATGAACTGAATGATGCGCTGGTCGATCAGCTGAAAGAACTGTCACAGGGACTTGAAGGCGATCGCATCGGCATATCGATCTACAATACATCAACGATCCTGTATGTACCATTAAGTGACGACTATACATTCATTCGGCAGAAACTGGACGAGCTGAAAGAATACTTTTCTCTGCAGAAAGAGCTTGTTGCATATGAGGACAAGTTCTGGCTGACAGACCGTGAATATGCGGAATATGAAAAGATCTATAAGCAGCTTGAATTCTTTGATGCAGGAACGATCGTAGACAGCTATTACCGCGGAAGTTCACTGATCGGTGAAGGATTGGCATCTGCGATGTACAGCTTTCCGGATCTGAATGATGAAGAACGTACGAGAGTGATCATCATGACGACAGACAATGATGAGCGTGCGGAAACAAAGCCTGTTGTGGAACTGGATGAGGCAGCTGCGCTTGCGGCTTCGCATGATATCACGATCTTCGGTATCTTCCCTGACCGTGAAAAGTATGAATCAGACAGGCTGTTTGTGTACGACCAGAATCTGCGGGATTTCAGACAGAGCATTGAGCAGACAGGCGGTCAGGTCTATGAAGTTACGCGATCCCTGGATGTTGATATGATCCTGGATGATATTCAGCGCGATCCTGCCATGCAGGCTGCTCAGGTCACCACGGAATATGAATCGGATCTGCCGCAGATACCGTTTATCTGCCTTACAGTATTTTTCATGGGATATTTGATCTGCAGGTATGTCAGATTCAGAGGTGTGCTATGATCATTCAGCCGATGATCAATCCGGTCATTCTGGCAATGGCCGCTGCAGTATTTGCTTTTATCATATGGAAGCTGATCCGTCAGTACCGTGATCATCTGCGCACATCTCTTATGCATATGGCAGCACTGGTACTGATCTGTGTGATGCTGGGCGTGATCGGTCTTCGTCCGATGATCTATGACAACGACCGCAAAGCGATCGCCAAGAATATCGATGTGCTGTTTGTCGTTGATACAACACTCAGTATGTGGGCAAACGACGGCAAAGATCAGGCACAGCGCATGGATGCTGTTCAGGAAGATGTCGGCCGCATCATGGAAGAGATGGCCGGGGCAAGCTTCGGACTGATCCGTTTTGATAATCAGTCACAGATCCTTTCTCCGTTTACCACAGACACCAGAAATGTCAGGGATGCGCTCAAGATCATGCTGAGACCGGCATCCGGATATGCCCGCGGAAGCACGATGGGTCTTCCGCTGGAAGATATGGAGCTTCTGCTGGAATCTTCCTCCAGCAAGAAAGATCGTCTGACAGTCGTATTCTTCATCTCGGACGGAGAAGAAACGGCAGGGACAGAACCTGCTTCGTTCGCTTCTCTGCATACATATATCGACAGCGGTGCAGTTCTGGGATACGGAACAGAGACCGGCGGAACGATGAGCTACCGCGGAGGTGCATCTGTTTATGATCCCGATACAAAAGAAGCTGCTGTTTCACGTATCGATGAAGACAATCTGAAACAGATCGCTGCAGATCTGGGAGTTGACTATATCCATATGGGTGAAAAAGTCGGACCTGATCATATCGTAAAGTCGGTCCTTCGTTCCTGCAGCAGGAGCGAAGACGCGAAGAACTATGATATTTATCAGGATATCTATTACATATTTGCCGGTATGATCCTGATCTGCATCATAGTTGAAGTCATTGATCAGCGCAGGAGGGGAAGTTTATGAAGAAGCGTATCATGGCTGCCGTCCTTCTGGTGCTCTGTTCGGCATTTCTGCTGATCCGTTATTCCATCAACGCTGTATTTGTAAACGGGTATCATGACAGCAGGTATCTGGACGATACAGAGAGCAGACTGCTGAACGTGAATTTCCCGCAGGGATGGCTGCCGTATTACAACTTGGGAAACAGTGCCTATATGCAGGGGAACTATGACAAGGCAATCATGCTGTACGAAGAAGCGCTGGCTGAGGGTCCTCGTCATCCTGCAGCGTGCAGTGTCCGAGTCAATCTGGCACTGGCTATGCTGCAGAAGATCAACTTTGAGCAGGACGATTCTGAAAGCATTATGAAGCAGCTGCTTGCGGCCAGGGCAGTGCTGACAGAAGACGGGTGTGCCGGCGAAACGGAACCTGATGGCCACAGTCCTGAAGCGGAAGAGCTGAAGAAAAACATCGATGATATGCTGCAGCAGATGGGCGGTGAAGGTGAATCCGGAGAAGATGAAGAATCCGGTGAGTTCGAAGAACAGGAAGAATCGGAAGAAGGCCAGTCTGAGCAGCAGGATACGTCCGAACGCGAACAGCAGATCCAGCAGCAGCTGGAAGAAATGATGCAGGACAACATGGAAGAGCGTCAGGATGTCCAGGAATGGTATTCCCAGGAAGGCAGCTACAACCAGTACAACGGAAAAACCTGGTAAGGACCGGGTCAATGGCGTGATCCCTGAATATGGGGATACGCCTTTTTATTCTGAGAGATAACGGATCATCAATGTTTATTTACTGCGCCTGCGGTATGGATTCAGTTTGTCTTCCATCAGGTTTTCAGCAATCCTGCGATCCCGTTCTGTGATATGTTTCAGGTATTCCAGCCGCTTCCTGGCTTTATCCAGTTCTTCTTCAGCCTGTTCAGTATATTTCTGCAGAAGAAGGTAACGTTCTTTAAGTGCCTCAGGTTCTTCT
Organism: Erysipelotrichaceae bacterium; assembly: GCA_003446295.1. The sequence goes on along the minus strand of DMBB01000304.1, from coordinate 2,691 downwards.
GAAAAGCAGAGATCGTGATAATGAATAATATCTTTGATGGAAAGACCAAGCTGCCGGAAATAGACAGTTCCTCTCAGCCATTCAAGTGATTCTTCGCTGAACACGCGGTAATTGTTGGGCAGCCGCTGCATCCCCGGGATCAGACCGATGTCTGTATAGTAACGGATCGTATGTTCCGGGATGTTCAGAAGTTCCGATACTTCCTTGATCGTCATTGTTGTTGTCATGTTCTCTCCCTCGTTTTTTTAAATTTTATTTCAAGAAAGGTATTGCCTTCAAGTAACTTGAATCTTTTATGATGCTCTCAGCTGGAGGTGATTATGAAAAAAGAACTTTGGACAAAAGATTATATCTTCGCTGTACTGATCCTGTTCTGCGTTCATACGGGTCCCTATCTGCTGCTGTCTGTGATAACAGTATACGGACGGTTATTGAGCGGATCGGATACAATGGCAGGAATGATGGCATCTGTATTTGCATTGAGCGGATTGTTCGCCAGATTTCTTTCTGCATATCTTTTGGACAGGGTACCTCTGAAGAAGGTGCTGCTGATATTTACGGGATTGATGGGACTGGCATCATTCCTGTATATTTTCACAAATACATATATTCAGGCATTTCTGCTGAGAGGCATACAGGGGCTTGCCTATGGGGTGACATGTACTGCAATGAGCACATATATTGTAAGGCTCCTTGATCCTCAACAGCGTCTGGAAGGGATCGGATATTCTTCCCTGACCGCAAATGCGGCTAATGCGGTTTGCCCCAGTATTGCCTACGCTTTGCTCGGCCCGGATACCGACCGTTTCAAAGCTCTGTTTCTGGCAGTGTTCTTATCAGTCGTTATCTCATTTGTTCTGATGCTGTTCATGAAGGGCTCAAAAATGGAAAGCGTTCCTGCTGCCGGCAAAGGTACAGGCGGATCCGGCAGTCTTGTTCCTGTGATGGTATCGTTTCTGATCTGGGTACTGATGAGTTTTGCCATGAGTTCGATCTCTGCGTTCCTGTCCCTGACTGCGCTGCAGAAAGGATTTTCCGGCATCGGACTGTACTTTACATTTAATATCGCAGGTCTGATCCTTTCGAGGATCCTTATGAAAAAGATCGTTCAAAGATTTGGCGAAAAAGCTGTAATGATCATCATGATCTGTGCTATTGCGGCAGGCTTGTCCGGTATTTCGGCTGTGACAGATGTCAGACAGTTGTATGCGATCGGACTGGTCATCGGTTTTGCGAACGGTGTGCTGGCTCCGGTCGTCAATACAAAGATGATCAACAGTGTGCCGGAAGAGAAAAACGGCTTTGCGAACGCAGTGTTTTTTGCGGCAGGTGATACAGGATTCATTCTCGGACCGACTATCTGGGGTATGGCTGCCGGTACATCCAGTTACGGTTCAGTATTCCGCCTTGCATCATTGACCGCATTAACTGCCGTTCTGATCCTGCTGGCGGGCAATATACATACAAATAAGCGGGATCAAATGGAAACAATATGATAGATAGGGAGGAATGTACGATGAAAAATGAATTGTTTGAATTGGCTGCGCGGCGCAGATCTGTCAGGAAATATACAGATGAACATATCAGTGATGAGATCATCAATGAGATCATGAAAACTGCCTTGGCAGCACCATGTTCTTTCGGACACAGACCGGTTGAGTTCGTGGTCGTCCGTGATAAAAACAGGATCACTGCTCTGGCAGATTGCAAAAGCCGCGGCGGGAGTCAGATCATTGGGGCAGACGCAGTGATCGTGGTGATGGTAAATCTGGAACGCGGTGAATTCTGGATCGAAGACGGAGCTATTGCTTCGGGGTATATCCTTCTGGCCGCAGAACAGTTCAATGTTGGTGCCTGTTGGGTCCATATCCGCAGAAGAACAGGAAAAAAGGCTTCCTCTGACGAAGAGATCAGGGAACTGCTCGGTATACCGGACGGATATGCTGTTTTGAACCTGATCGCTCTGGGCGGTAAGGGAGAAAAGAAAGAAGGTTATACAGAGTCGGATTTTGATTTCGGAAAAGTTCATAAAGAAGTATTCTGACAGCTCAGGAGAACAGTAAGGCCGCCCGGAAGTGATTGCTGATCCTGCCGCACCGTTTATTACGGACGGCAGTGTATGATATCATTATTTCAATGAGGAGATGAATGCTATGACGGCAAAACATAAGACGACCAGCCGTGATCTGACGACCGGCAATATAGCCCTGCAGATTCTTGCTTTTTCGCTTCCGTTAATGCTGGGTAATGTGTTTCAGATGCTGTACAACACAGTGGACTCGATCGTTGTCGGCAACTTTGTAGGTACACAGGCATTGGCTGCGGTCGGCGCAACAACGATGATTGTCAATCTGTTTGTCTTTTTCTTTAACGGCTTCTCGATCGGTGCCGGCGTTGTGATCGGAAACTATTTCGGCGCCAAGGAAATGAAGAAGTTGCATGATGCTGTGGAAACAGTCATGACAGCTTCCTTTATTCTGTGCGTTGTATTTACGGTGATCAGTGTTGCCGGCGTCAAACCGATGCTGAGGTTCATGTCCACTCCGGAGGATGTTTTCCCGGAGGCGGTAACATATCTCAGGATCTACTTTGCCGGATTATCCGGACTGTTGATCTACAATATCGGATCAGGCATTCTGCGTGCAGTCGGTGATACGACGAGACCCCTCTATTTTCTGATCCTGACCAGTG
>DMBB01000083.1:845-7773 GCA_003446295.1 Erysipelotrichaceae bacterium | reverse complement strand
GAGTCTCTTGCCAGTGAACTCATCGTGACTGTCATGGAGATCGGGTTGACCGAGCAGAGGATCATCGTATCGGAAAGTCCGTCAGCATTTCCGATCAGCAGTACCGTAAACGGTTCTTTTGTAATATCCTTATCCGCTCCGGCTTTATTTGTGACGGTAACGGTATCTTCGAAATCAAGGATCGAAGCAGTCTGTTTCAGGGCATCGGACATGCCGCTTTCATTCTGGAAGATCGACGCATAGTTTGTCGGAAGCACCGCACAGTCGATATCCCCGCTGAAGAGCGCCAGGATGACAGAGGAATAATCCTGGTACTCCTGATAGGAAGCACGGATCCCTTTGCTGTCGATCTGGTTCTTTCCGAGTTCTGCCGTATGTGTGCCGCTGGCGTATCCAACCGTTCTGCCGTCAAGCTGCGATACATCGGTCAGGTTCTCGGAACCTTCCCCGTTGTACACAACAAGGCTTGTCGATACGGATTCTTCAACCGTTGTATTTGTGATCTTATCAATGTTTTTGTTGACCTTGGCTGCTGCATAGGCACCATACGCTCCGAATCCCAGAATGGTGCAGATCAGCACGCCGGAGGTCACGAACAGTCTGACTTTTCTTGTCCTGATTGCGAACATTGCAAGAATGTTGATCAGTATCAGCAAAGCGAGCACTGCCACATTGACCAGGATAAACGCAGTCTTGCTGAGGGTAGCGAATCTTGTCGTGTTGAACATGAAGTAGATCACAAGAACATCCGCAATGATCGCCAGCAGTGTCAGAACGGCATTGCCGGCTGTCATATCATGCTTGAAGACGCCCTTCTGGACCTGCTTGGGCTTCATATGCCTGCGCTCAACAGTTTCTTCATTGACTGTATTCTTGTTTGTCATGACTGGCCTCCTTCCGCAGCGGAAGCGAGTCCGTTTTCAACTTCCCACTCATGAATGCTGTCATAGTCATAGAACTCGGCGATCTCCCATCTACCGTTGTTGTTGACAAGGAAGAATCTTGCACCGTCCACGAACTGTTCCGTATCCAGTGCACATTTTTCATATGTCCAGCTGACATTGACTTCGTATGACTTGTACAGGATGTCCGTCTTGACATCGTCCGACCATTCCGTCGTTGCAAAGTCCGGTGCGACTGCTGTTTCTTTGTCTACCGTAACTTCCTTTACCTGCAGCAGATTGTCTCTGCCGTACTGATTGATATACAGATCCAGGTCGGCATAATAGTTATATCTGCTCCATTCTTCAAATACGGCATACTTGGAGCCGAAGATATACTGCAGTCCGCCGACTTCATAGTTGCCGTCCTTATTCGTCCATGTGAAATAATCCGTGACGAAATTCTTGACCACTGCCTCGCAGACAGCTTTTTCATCACCGCTTTTGACAGCGTCCGTCAGTTCCTGGAAATAAGTCTTTTCAATATCCGTCGGATTGTTTCCGATCTCATACTGATCGTTCTTCATGGTGCGGTCTGTATTGACCGTCATGGACTCCTGTGCACCATCTCCGGAAGAAGCTGAGGATATCCTAACGATATTCACAGCGAACGCAGCAGTCACTGCGACACAGAGAATCATCAGAGCGATCATCAGGGAACTGTTGAGCCCGCCCCGATGGCTGTACTTGCGCACTGCCGTCTTTTCCGATGAACTTTTTCCTTTTTTCTCTGAAGCTTTCATCAGTCTCTCCTTTTGTTACTCATAATACTTTCTGACAATGTAATGAGGACGTGCCCTCACCTCATCATAAGTTTTGGCAAGATATTCCCCTATAATACCTAATGCCAGAAGCAGAATGGATCCCATAAACAGCACACATGAGATGATCAGTGTCGTACTGCTGATGGAGCGGCCTGTCAGAGACAGAACCAATAGTACCAGAAGTTCCGCCAGCATGATCACGGTCATAAATCCGCCGCCCCATGCCGCGAATGTCAGCGGTGCGTTGGCATATTCAATAATGCCGTCGATCGCATAACGGAACAGTTTCCAGAAAGACCAGCTCGTTTCCCCTGCCACGCGTTCAACGTTCTGATATTCCAGATATTCGCATTTGAAGCCTACCCATACAAACATTCCCTTAGCGAAACGATTGTATTCTTTCATACTGAGGATCGCATCTACGACCGGGCGCTTCATCAGACGGTAGTCTCTGGCTCCGTCAACGATCTCGACCTCGGTAAAGTGATTCACGATCCTGTAAAATGCTCTTGCAAAGAATGAACGGAGCTTCGGTTCGCCTTCTCTGGAAACACGGCGTGTACCGACGACATCAAGATCCTTTTCCTCCATCAATGCAAACATCTTCGGCAGATAATCAGGCGGATCCTGCAGATCTGCATCCATAACAGTCACGTATTCTCCCTTGCACGCCCGCAGTCCTGCGAGGAACGCACCTTCTTTTCCGAAGTTGCGGGAGAAATCGATCACCTTCACGATTCCCGGATGTGCTTCATACAAAGACACAAGTTTTTCCATTGTGGCGTCACGGGAGCCGTCGTTGACATAAATGATCTCCCGTTCCATTCCCATTTCATCCAGTACTTTCGTCACAGCGTCATAAAAAATTTCAACTGTTTCCTGTTCGTTGTAGCATGGAACAACTATAGACAGCATCGCAGTCCTCCTTTATGTTCTGTGCAATCGGTATTATAACCCAAGCACAGACACAAAACAAATTTCAGACAGATACAGGTATCTGTCAAGCATGGCAGATATCAGAGATTGTCCTTCTTGAAGTTCCTGAACAGCCATGCAAACAGCATGATGTTCCAGCCGCGGACCATGGAAAAATACTTGTTCTTCATGCCGCCTTCAGACTTCAGATAAGGGTTGCGCTTCCAGTCCGGGAATTCCTTGTTCAGGAGCTCCCAGCCCATCATGATCGTTTCCCGTCTGTCGTCCGGATCCGGGATCCTTGCGCTGCGCAGGAAGCTTGAGCCCAGGAAGTAGCGGATATGGATGTATTCCAGCGCGTCGTGATACTGATCATAGTATCCGTGCGTCCTGTAATACTCGTTGATGATATGGAACACGTGGATCATATTTTTGACCTGTGCGTTGCTGGTATGGGTGATGCTGCTGTGTCCCTGCACATAGCGGACATACGGCTTGTTCGTAAATCCGATCTTCGTGACATGGCAGGTCATGCAGTACAGATAGCAGGAATCCTCATACCGGTTTCCATACGGAAACTTTATATCAAGGCCTCTGATGAAATCCGTGCGGTACAGCTTGTTCCAGAGCACCGCAAACAGATGCACCATCATATCCGGACCGATCCCGTATGGACCTTCCTTTTCAAGACGTTCTCCCTGGGAGTTCTTCCAGTAGAAATCAGAAACAGCTACATCCAGCTGATCCTTCTCAGCCAGTTCATACAGTTCTTCGAACATCTCCGGCACCGTGTAGTCATCACTGTCCAGAAATCCGAAATACTTTCCTGTAACCAGGGAAACACCCATCTGACGTGTTGCGGCGATGCCTTCGTTTTCCTTGTTCACAAGATTGACCCGGATCTCGGGATGTGCGTCTTTCCAGCCCTGGAGGATCTCGGGCGTGTGATCTGTTGAACCGTCGTTCAGGACGATCAGCTCAATATCCTTCAATGTCTGCGCCGCCAGAGAATCCAGGGTATGCCTGACTGTATTTTCACAGTTGTAGCAAGGCACGATAATACTGACCTTTGTCATATCACTCCACCTTCGCTTTCTGTACCTGGTTGAGCAGGAAGGCTACGACCATTGCCATGAATACCGAGGTAATAAACTGATCCAGCATATGCCCTGACAGCCAGGCCGATCCAAGACCCGCACCCAGCGAGACGACCATACAGACGTTCAGCAGATTGAACATCTGTTTCCGATAGCGCAGGAAGCAGTATGCGCCATACAGGCATACCAGCAGCCATGGCAATATCAGCAGTGCGAAACCTGCGTATCCGAGTGTATAGATCTGCTGCTTGAAATCCTGTTCCAGGACGATCGATCCGTTCATGAATGTCGAATAGCCGAAGCCCAGGATCTTTTCCGCCGGCGTCAGCAGTTTATATTTGTAATTGAAGAAGATCGTTTCCATCTGTCTGCCGCTGACTCTGTCAAAGACCGGCATAAAGCAGACGTCCGTCCAGAATTCAGGATCATACTGATAGCTGTAATACTCCGTGTAATACATGGAGGGAACAGATTGAATAAATCTGGCTACGATACCGTATGTTTCAAACATGAATACATAGTAGTTGCGCCACTGATCCGAGAAGCGCTCCATATTCTCCGGCTTGTTGGCAAGTTCCGCACGGCCTTCCTCTGCCATACGGTTGCCCAGCAGTGCGACATCGTTCTTGGCGTCGACTTTCTGGTTCTGTATTGCCGGTGTGAAGTTCAGGATCGCTCCGCAAAGCAGTGCCGTGCAGATGCACAGTACGGCGGTATGCTTCTTCAGCGGTACATCCTTGAAGAAATAATGATCGATCACGTTCAGGACCAGGAAGATCGCAGGGATCACGATCGCCCCATACGTAGCTACCCTGGTCGCAAGGATCTGCATGCTGAGGGACTGGATGACGATCAGTGCACCGATGATCTGCTTCAGACGCTTTGTTTCGGCTGTCGCAAAGAAGTAATACATCAGCGGCAGCACCATGAACAGCAGGATGCCGATCGTGTTGCCTTCATTGAAGAAGAACTTCGAGGCAAGCGTCCTGGGATGATACCATTCATAGATCCCGGTAAACCATGAGAAAATATTGCCGACGGTATAGCCGTAATACGTGCTTCTTGCAAAGACAAACAGGTCACCGATGAAGATCGGAATGGAAATGATCGCAGAGATCCCCATGCAGATGGCACGGATCTCCTTGACGCCGAAGTGCTCATTGAAGCACAGATAGACGATGCCGTAAGGTACGGCAAGCGTCAGCACATATGTCAGTTCCGCCCACAGCGAGAACCGGAAGTTTTCTGTCAGCTCCAGTCTTCCGTACAGTGCAGCAGCCTGTCTGGAATGCAGGATGAAATATCCGCCCAGCAGGACACCGTAGATCAGTGCGAGAATGAATGTCTTCTTTTTATTTTTATCCCTCAGGAAGAATGACCAGAGGATCAGTGCCGGCATCACAATGAAACGGATGATCGTCGAGATCCTGGGAATGCCGAGGGAATTCAGAAAGTCATAGCAAAGATAATCCAGATCGATCAGAGGCTGCAGCATGACCGCGAGGATGACACAGATATGCAGTAATTTTTCATTGAACAGTTTCTTCATGTGTCCTCCTTTCATCCGAACACCTTGATGAATTCATCAAGGATCTGATCATTGGGATATTCATATCCCGCCAGCTGCTGTTTCATCTGAGCAAGACGGGCAGGATCAGATAAAGCGTTCAGCAGACCCTGGTCCAGGCCTTCCTGCGTATTTTCCGTGATCCATCCGTGTTCCGGACGGACGATCTGTTCCTTCGCCCCGCTGACATCCGTCGTCAGTACGGGTGTGCCGGCGATCAGGCTCTCACTGATGACTGTCGCAAAGCCTTCATACAGGCTGGGCAGCACAAACAGGTCGCAGTCTGCCATCATACCGTACGGATTCTGACGGTATCCAAGGAACACAACGGTATCCTCCAGCTGCAGGTCTTTGACCTGCTGTCTGAGCTCTTCTTCCAGCTCTCCTCCCCCGATCAGATACAGATGATGTCTGTATCCTGCTGAAACAGCTTTGCGGGAAGCGTTGAGCAGACGGTCGATGCTTTTCTGCGGATGAAAACGAGCGACTGTGATCAGATTCGGAAGTCCGTCATGGATGATCTCGGTCACAGGTTCCTTCATGCCGTTTTTTACGAGGTCCACATCCATCAGATTATGGATGGCAACACCGTTGCGCACTCTGAATACCGTCTGATAAGCGATCAGTGCCTGTTCGCTGTCTGCCACGTTCAGATCGATCTTCTGCAGGGCGCGCTTGACCAGGCCCATATGGTTGCTGGAATAGTTGCAGACACTGTAGTCTGTCAGCACCCAGTTGATCTTTCTTTTGGAATCACCATATGCCGTAAAGATCGTGCAGAAGCCTTCTTTTGCGGCAACTTCCACATCATACTGTCTGTCCAGGATCTTTTTCCGCTCTTCCTGGATCTTTTTCACGATCAGTCCGGATTTCATATAGAACAGCAGCTTTGTTTTGGCATGAATGCCCTGCATATCCTTTTTCTTCCAGAGATCGGCAAGGGACAGATCGACCGCGCTGAAAAACGGCGTGCCTTCCAGTACCCTCACGCCTTCCGGTACCTTTTCCAGCAGCATCCCTCTTTTATGGAGAACGAGCAGATCAATATCATATCTGTCCTTGGGAAGCGCAGCCATCAGTGTGTTGAGCACCCTGGCAACACCGCCCATTCTCATTTCGTCGTTTACAAACAATATCCGTTTTTTATCGGTCATACAGTTTCAGCACCATGTCGTATTTCTTCATATTCAATAGGGCGAAGATCAGTTTTTTCTTCCACCCTGCTTTTTTCACTTTCTCATCCTTCATATAATCCGGGCATGAAGCAGCGAGGCGTTTCATGTTTTCGGAAAGATATTCTTTCCGGATCGACTTGTCGTCGAAATCACGGATCCTCAGAGTCGTCAGTTCCAGCCCATGCACAGCATACAGGGAATGGATCGCGGAAAGCACCTCCGGTTCATTTCCGTTTGCCTTTACATAATCCCTGATCGTATCCAGTGCAGTGTAAATATCAAAGATCCTTCGGTCCGCACTGTGTGCGATGCTGCCGCTGCGCTGACGGTAGCGGTACAGCGCCTCATTGACCTTGACAACAGAACCGGCTTTATAAAGCAGGATCGGTATTGTCGCAAGGTCTTCATACCACAGGCCCTTCGGGAATCTGACATCCCGGAACAGTTCTGAGCGGAAGAGCTTGTTGCA
>DMBB01000083.1:0-712 GCA_003446295.1 Erysipelotrichaceae bacterium | reverse complement strand
GTACGTCCGTCTTCGTAAAAATATTCCATATCGCTCACAGCGATATCACTGCCTGTCTTTTCCGCAGCCTCAAGCAGATGTCCGACCATATCCGGATCAATGACATCATCACTGTCGATGAAGACAACATACTCCCCGGTCATATGATCCATGCCGCAGTTTCTGGCATCGCTCAGTCCGCCGTTGGGCTTGTCCAGAACAGTGATCCTGGGATCTTTCAGGGCATAGGCATCCAGGATCTCTTTGGAGGAGTCCTTTGAACCGTCGTTGACTGCCAGGATCTCAAGATCACGGTATGTCTGGTTCACGACGCTGTCCAGGCATTCCGGGAGATACTGCTCTACGTTATATACAGGTATTACAACACTGACTTTCTTGTTCATAATTCACCTTATGACAGTATATCAAATTACCATCCGCAGTACACAGGGCAATCATACCCCTCACAGCTCAGTTCCCAGAACCATCTTGTCGCATGGTTGATGCCGACGGCGTTAAGCCAGTCAAGGTCCTTTGCCATGAAATAGATCTCAAGCTCACCGGGTTCCGTGTCATAGTTGACCCCGTCGATCTCAATGCCGCTGTATTTCAGAGCGACCTCGGATCCGCTGTATTTCACCGCAAAGGCTTCATTGCTTTCCTGCACCAGTTCACCGTTGATCACAAATGCATAATAATCATCGTAGGGGTTGCTGACAAAATCCCTGGTGAT
>DMBB01000374.1:3168-3515 GCA_003446295.1 Erysipelotrichaceae bacterium | reverse complement strand
CCCATAAAGATCAATCGTCTCTATGTGTATTTCAGATCAATGTGTTTTCCCCTGACCGTGATACGTCATGCACATCATCGTCAGATCATCAAACAGTTCTTCTGTTCCGGAATAATCATAGACTGCAGCACGCATATCATGCAGGATCTCCTCCGGAGACCGTTCCGGATCTGTGTTGAGTTTTTCAAGAATACGGTCCGTTCCGAACATCTGTTCATCCTGATCAACAGCTTCTGCCAGACCATCCGTATACAGGAACAGGGATGCTCCGGGCTCCATCTGCAGTTCATAATCCTGGAATACAGTTCCTTCCATGCCGCCAAGCACAAATCCGTGCTTGTCTTTGA
>DMBB01000374.1:0-3117 GCA_003446295.1 Erysipelotrichaceae bacterium | reverse complement strand
CTTTGATCAGCTCGTATGTCCCCCCCTGCTTTCCTGAGCATCGGATATTCGTGTCCGGCATTCGCGCACGTCATGACTCCGGTCGTCAGGTCAAGAATACCCAGCCAGACTGTGATAAACATTTCCTCAGGGTTCCTTGCGCAGAGCGAGTCATAGGCTTCCTGCAGAACAGCTGTAGCAGTTCTGCCGCTTCTGATCAGCTGAGACAGCAGGATCATGAAGGCAACCGACATGAAGCCAAGCATGCTCACGCTGTCCTGAAAAGACAGTTCGACCTCAGGAATATACATAGCGACCGCAATCAGTACATCATGAGAATCAAAGAAACTGACCGGATAATAGTAATCCAGGAACGTTCCGTCTTCGTTCAGGGAGAAACCGGGTTCACCTGACATGGCATTCAGAACGGCAGCCTGCCTTTCCTCAGTCATTGCCAGTTTGCTTCCGATCGGATATACCTGCCCTTCCTCATTCCCGCGCACATCTCCGGGGTTTGCAGATATGAAGAGAACGTTCTGCCGGTCATATGGATGTTCTGTCACTACTCCGAATACATAAGACAGCTGATTCACCTCTTTCATCTGGTCAATACGGGATATCAGGCGTGAATACTCGATCTCGGCATAAAGCTTCTGATCTTCTTCCGTAAGCTTTTCGATATCCTGTTCTGTCGCATAATCCGGCAGAAAACCGGGATTGCGCTGCAGCAGAAGACTGTATTTCTGAGCAGTCAGCGTATCTTTGCTGTAGTGTGCTTCGTATTCGATCTCCATGTCATTGTAGTGCTCATACCAGTACCGCAGCAGCCAGTCATGCGCCGGAAAGCTTTCGATATATCCGTTCAGATCCTTTACGGATGCTTCTGCACGATTTTTCTGTTTTGTCATATAACCGTTATATGTAAGATTCTTCACTTCATTGGACAACAGGATACCGATCAGTACAGCACCGACCGCAAAAAAATCGCGATCTGGTACAGGAGACTGACATTTTTGTTTTTCGACGTTTTATTCATATATGTTTCATCATACCTGCCGCAGATCATTCTTTCAACGAATCAGCAACTCTGTACAGTGATCACTTCCCTGATGCAGAGCACAGCAATGATCCTTTCAGGGTTCCTGTTGTATGATGAAACCGGAGGAATTACTATGCCGGTCAAGATCATTGTTACAAACAAACACACACAGCAGACCATCCGGAAGTTCCAGGAACTGCCTGATGCAGAAATCATATTTGCCCCGAACAGAGACGAGATCAAAGCAGAGGATCTGGCTGATGCCGAGATCTTTGTCGGCAGCCTGAAGCCTGACATGGCTGCACAGATGCCGAAGCTCCGTTACGTCCAGCTGTACAGTGCCGGCGCCAACGGATATGCATGGCTGCCGGAACACGTCATACTTTCCAATGCTTATGGCGCATATGGTGATTCAATTGCCGAACATATGCTGACAGTCAGTCTGATGGCATTGAAGAGAATGCCGGAATACCTGAATATGCAGCAGGCTCAGGAATGGACCCTGCTGAATGACATTCAGCGTATTAAGGACGCAAAAGTCATGTCTGTCGGCATGGGTGCGATCGGAACTGCATATCTGCGTATGGCCAATGCCCTTGGAGCGGAATGCTATGGTGTCAGAAGAACATTGCATGATCAGCCTTCTTTTGTGAAAACACTGATCACGACAGAAGACATCGACTCCCTGCTTCCGGAAATGGATATCGTTGCGCTGAGCCTTCCCGGTACCCCGGAGACGACCGGCATGTTTGATGAAGCCAGACTGCGCAGAATGAAAAAGACTGCTGTCCTGCTGAATGTCGGACGCGGAAACTCTGTTGTAACAGACGACCTCATCAAAGTCATGAATGAAGGACATCTGAAAGCTGCCTGCCTTGATGTCATGGATCCGGAGCCCCTGCCCAAAGGACACGCACTCTGGACAGCACCGCGTGTATATATCACACCGCATATCTCCGGCGGCTACAGAGCCGGGGTGAACTACGAGCGGGTCGTTGATGCGGTCATACATAATCTGGAACTGTTCCTGAGCGGAAAGCCGCCGGTACACATTGTCGACAGAAAGCTGGGTTATTAAACAGGAGGAACCATGAAACTGCTGCATATCACGATCCATACGGATAATTTTGAAAAAGAGATCACATTCTACCTGGAATATGCCGGCCTGCATATTACAAGGGATATGCGTCCTGCAGGAAGGGAAATGGTCTTCCTAGCTGACAAGGATGGAGATACCGAGATTGAGATCATCTATGATCCGGATGCACACAGTGCCGGAAATCAGAATCTGTCGATCGGATTCCGGACAGATGATCCTGATCTGAAGCGGGAAGAGATGCTGCAGTGCGGCTATGACGTCACCCCTATGATCACGCCGTACCCACATGTGCGTTTCTTCTTCACAACTGACCCTGCCGGAGTCAGGGTGCAGTTCATGTAAACTGAACGGTGCAGTCACTGACTGCATCGTTTTTGTTTCCAGGAAGCTGATCACGGTCATTTGAAAACACCTGTTTCCAGGTGTTCATCAGTGCATATCAGCTGTGATCATGTTCAGCCGAATCATTTCGCAGCTGCTTTTTCCAGTTCCAACCTCTCAAGCGTATCGTCATAACTGCTTCCTCGCTTTCTACATCAGAGTGCAATGCCATACCCTCGTTATTCCAAACAAGGTGCAATACCTTCTTTCTGCGTTTATCTTCTTTAAAACCCTTGCCGTCTATACTGCTTTGACTTCCACCCTTAAAAATGAAAGTTATTTTATATCCGGCAGATCAGTGAATTACCGGGAATCATTTCTTTCCTGCATTCAAAAATGACTGGCAGAAACTGCCAGCCATAAAATCTATTTCACTGATTTCTATCGTATCTGTACCTGATTATGACATGCGTGTCCAGAATATACTCCCGGACGACACCTGCGATCCAAGATCCTTGATATTACTGAATTACGGATGCCCTGATATCTTTCTGTCAGGTGGACATTCAATCATGATTGCTGTTCCGTTGTCAGATACCTGCTTCCTCAAGCATACTCAGAATAAGACCCGCAACTTCCAGGTTGTTTTTTTCGAGCATCATCATATGACCGTTTCCGT
>DMBB01000016.1 GCA_003446295.1 Erysipelotrichaceae bacterium | reverse complement strand
TCTGGGGATTGGTGGTGATCCCGCCGAGATTGTTGGATACGCCCATGGCTCCGACCATCGTATCTCCGTAAAACGTGCACATGGAATTGACAATGGTCTTGCCGAAGGAGAACAATGCCTTCTCAGTGATGACCGGCCATGATCTGGCGAGCATCGGTGAGATGACTCTGCTTTCTGCGGTAACGGCTCTGAAGGAGAAACTGAATGCGCCGTCATCAAAGAAGCTGTATTTCAGGGCAAATGCAAACAGGAAGATCTGGGATAAGAGACTTGCCAGTCCGATCATGACCAGATCCCCGTTCAGAAGATAGACAAAGGCCGCTGTCAGACTCAGCTTGAGGGCAATGACGCCGAGGTTCAGCCGGAAGATTCTTGCGGCATTGCCCCTGGCTCTTTCCACTGCAATATAGACATTGTTCAGGAAGGTTACCACCATCGTGAACAGCTGGGCGATAAAGTATCTGGATCCTACGGCAATCAGTGTTTCCGGCGTTCAGGCAAGCTTCAGAAACTGATTGGTAAACGACAGGATCGCCGAAAGCATGATCATGCCTACCGAGAAGCTCAGGGCGTACAGACTGGAGACGCGCTTATGCACCAGATCGACATCCCCTTCTCCGAATGCCCGAGAGATCTGGATGCCGGCACCGACCGCAAGACCTCCGCCGACAGCAGACAGAAGATGGTTGAGCTGGGAAAGATAGGCGACGGCAGATACCGATTCCTTGCTGATATGTGCTGCCATCATGGTATCGAGGATCGAGAAGATCTGTTGAAGTCCCTGATACAGGGCAAGCGGCGTGCCGATCATCAGAACGACTTTCCACATCGTATCATTCAGACTTCTTTCAAGATATTTTAATCTCTTTTTGATAAAACTGCTTTCATGGTACTGCTCCTGGAATGAATTCATTCCGGTTAAAAACATTATCCTGTCTGACCTGATGATTCCATTGCATATACCGACTGCTTTATGGAGAAAAACGATAAAAGGAGAGATATGAAGGCGATACCGTAAGCACTCATGAGAAACAATGCATGATCATTCTGCAGCAGCCGCATCGAAATGAGACCAGCATGTGCACCAGAACATCAGCTCAGATCATTCACAACAGACTTCCGGTCATATATGATGTACTCAGAAGTCATAAAAGGTATACAATAGTTCCGCAAAACAGGAGGCAGACGTATGAATCTGAAGATTTTTATCGTAAATATCATTGTTCCGCTGTTCGTAATACTCGCAATCAGCGCCTTCACCGGAGGCCTCAGTCTGAAGAAAAAGGAATCCATCAAGAATGAACTGTTTGATTACTTTTCACTGCTCTGGAACGGCAATGAGAAAGAAGCCAAACAAGGGAAAGAAGAACCCTTTTTCACGAGATTTTTCAGGATGTATGTTCAGGCCTATGAATATGAGCTCTACAAGGAATCTGCCGGCAAAAACAAATACAACTTCTGCAAGCTGCTGGTACTGCTCGTCATTCTGTCCATCCCGTTCCTGATCCTGGTAATGATCGACGGGAAGAATTGGATCCTCGATGGAAACGAATGGAATAATATCTATCTCTACACAGTGATTCTGGTCCCGCTGATCTTTGCTTACCTTGTCAATAAATTCATCAATCTCAGACAGTATCGTGAAATATGGTACCGGCATCTGCGCAACCGGCATTATATGGAATGGCGGATGATGAGTTTTGTCAAAGACTTTGAGCTGATGCATGCAGGCCTGCAGGAGGAAGGAACCGTCAGCACTCCGGATTCACTGAAGGTTGATTTCATCAATGATATGTGCGGGTACTGGAAAGCCGCCTCTGAAATCAATGTCGCAGCCGGCGCAAAAGAGGAAAATATCGTGCAGGATATCGTCGGACTGTTCTCTAAGAGCTGAACAAAAATGCAGATCACGGTCTGCATTTTTTATATCCCCGATATCCTTCCTGGCAGATAATGCAGTGCACGGAAGAATATCACTTTTCAATTGCTGCAGAAGTTCAATAATCGTCTTCCGCTATTTTGTTTATGCTGATTCATGCAGTCAGCATCTGTCATGATTCAAGTTCCTTCAGTATTTCTTCAATGGCATGTACTCTGAGGAACAGCCATTCATACAGTGATGTCACAACAATGCAGGCAAACAGAATCGTACCGCAGAACAGCAGGATCCCGGCCGGTAGAAAGGCACCAAGACCGATAACAGCCGCATCAAAGATCAGCCCCAGCGTTACAAGCAGTGTCAGCAATGCAGCAATGCGGCGTTCCTCCTGCCATTGTCTGAACAGCAGTACGGCAATGACGGCTTCGAGAAGAGCAATGCCCCAGATGGCATACGGGCAGATAGTAAGCAGAATATTACGCATAAAGCCTCTTGTTGATTCATGGCTGTGATTCTTCGATGCGGTTATCGGATCTCCTGATGTCCCGATGAGTTTTTTATTCCTCAGCAGTTCAGGCTCTGTTATTTTCTCTTCTGCTTTTCGGCATTCCGCTTGTCATTGATGATCTTGACATGTTCATCCGTGATCAGCGTGACATTGTTTTCCTTTGCCCAGGCAACACATCCGTTCAGTACGGTCTTTAGGAAAGGTCTGGGAACCTTGACAAAGTTTTTCAGTGCATCATCCGTGAATTTGATCGTATCGTCAACTCTGTCTGCCGCATAACGGATGGAGGCAAGGTCCACTTCCTTCGGTGCCGGGATCGGTTCGGATACCGGCTTCTTCCATTTCGGGAACGGTGTATACCAAAAGTTTGCGGAATCACGATAGCCATAGTCTACCGGTACCGGCGGGAAGTCATTCTTTGTCACACCGTTGACGATGGCATTCCAGTACTTCTCCTTCATCAGGATCTTATCGACATACAGGATGAAATGTGCACCGTATTTGGATGTCAGTCCGTTGAAGTTGTTGTACGGACCGTCATATCCGTCATCAATATCTGACGGAGAGAATCTGTCCGCCCCTTCCAGATCTCTTGCCCAGGTGCATTCCATGACCTGGAATGCATCCGACAATACTTCCGGGCGTTCCGGATCAGCAGGATCGGCAATGCCCTTTTCCGTTTTCCATTTGAAGTCCTTCATCTTCTCGGCGGAAGGTCCGGGATAGCCGAGTCTGACTGCTTCGTGGAATGTTTTCTTTTCATCAGTAATGAAATTCAGTGCGCATTTGCCCGTACGCAGAATATTCAGTCCTGTATTGGAATTGTTTCTGCATTCCAGCAGCATTGCATATCTGTCTTTCCCGGCAATGTAATACGGGAAGCATAAGGAATATGAGCCTACATTCAGACTCCCGTCTTCATTGACTGTGGAAATACAGATGGTAGGCATCGGAAAGAACAGCGATGTCTGGTAGAAGTTATCTACGATTCTCAAATCTTTAAATGATGTCATGAATAATATCCCCTTATCGTTAATCAAGATGAAGCTATTTCTATTTTAGTTCAGTTCCTGAGTTTGAAATCAAAGAATGTGTCGTAAGATGCCTGTTCTGTCATTGGTATTCTGAACAAGTACACGGCACTGGTTTGTGTTTTCAATCAATTCTGTATGACTGCTTCCTGTCCAGGCAAATGACAAAGCTATGCTGTTTTCCTTACTTGCTTTCCTGGCTGAACCGGAACTACAATACTATGAGCTCAGTATATCAGCTTTCAGATATAACTTGTATTGCCGGCATATTGTAACTGACAAAACACTCATGGAAAAAAACAGGATGACTCATTGTATAATGGTCTTCCTTTCAATTCAAAAAAGGTATGACGCCTGAAAGATCAGGATATATCATACCTTTTTGTTTTTATGGTTATCTGCGTACGGCTCAGAGCATCAGCCTTGTGCTGAAAAGATCTGTCCTGTTTCCATTCTGTTATCCGAGATGTGCATCAAAGAATTCAATGATGCCTTCAGCGACTTCGTCCTTGATCTGCGGATAATTATGGATCTCATGACGATAGCCTGTGTAAAGCTTTGTTACAGGTCTGTGTCCTGTCTTCCAGAGCCAGTCTGCGACAGTATATACGCCCTTTCCATAGTCACCGACAGGATCCTGGTCACCGGCAATGAGGTAAAGCGGCAAAGTCTTCGGAACTTTCTCTGCCCATTCAATACTGCCGATATCAAGCATCATCTGCTGGAAATAAAGCAGTGAACGGTTGTTGGTCGGCTTTGTAATGGCATTGAACGGATCCTGTAGATGGTCGATCTGAACATACGGATCACCGCATACCCATTCATTGCCGTATTTTACATTGTCAAATCGTTCAGTCATGGATGCGAAGAGTGCACCGCCAAGAGCCGGATCAGCTTCATCGCCCTTTCCTGCCGCAACCAGACCTTCCAGTGCAGCAACACCTGCTTTCAGCGCTTCGTTCGGTCCTGCTGTTCCGCAGTATACTGCGCCTGCCAGTTCATTGCCGTATTTTGCGGTGAACTGACGGGTAATGAATGAGCCCATGCTGTGGCCGAACATGAAATACGGCAGATCAGGGAACTGTTTCTGTACGATCTCTTTGAGGATGTGCTCATCCTCCATCATTGTTTCAAAGCCTTTGTTCCCCCAGTCACCCCAGGTATTGTTTTCGACTGCTGTCTTGCCATGTCCGACATGGTCATCTGCAGCGACGATATATCCTGCCTCCATGAGGGACACGATCAGATGAAGGTAACGGCGGGAATGTTCACCATATCCGTGAACAAGCTGAACAACGCCCTTATGAGCGCAGGCCGGGACATAGAGCCACGCATAAATGGTGTCTCTTTCGTTGAATGAAGGGAATTGAATTTCCTGCAGCATATAGTCCTCCTTAATTCTCTTCTGCAATGATCTTGATAACTGTTAAGCATTGAGCTGATTCAGACCGTCGTAGACCGGTCACGCCGGCATTGCTTTCAGTCATTTCTTTAATTTCATTATAGGAAGTATAAAAACAGAAATGTTGTATTGTGCTCAATGACGGAATGAGGCTCCCAGATGACCAATTCAGGCGCATGATCAAAAGCTCCCGTTTCCGGAAGCTCTTCTGCTGTATTCAGCTGATGTTTTCAGATATTATCCGAGATGGTCCTCAAACCAGTCTGCCATTTCCCTGATGCGGCGGATGCGGTGTGAAGGCTTGCCGACACGGGGAAGGCTGTGGTGGTCACCACGGAACAGCACCGTCTTAGTCTCAACTCCGAAGCGCTTCAGTGCTGTATACATCTGGTATCCCTGATCAATGGGCGTACGGTAATCTTCAAATCCGTGAATGAACATCGTCGGTGTCTTGATATTGCCGGCATATTTCATGGGGATTGTTTTATTTATGAGTATTCTATCGTTTGTTTTGTCCCTTACAGTTCCAGTACACGCATGGTGTTGTATCCCTGGTGGATCGCGTCAATGATCTTGCCCATCCTGACATTATCACCGATCTGTGCGCATTCCAGTCCAGCGTCAACGATCGATTCATACAGTGTCTGGTCAGGACGGAAGCCTGCCGCAAAGACGACCGTATCGCAGTTCAGGACACACTCCTGATCATCCTTGATGTATTTGACACCGTTATCCAGGATATCTGTCAGTCTGGCACTGCAGATGACCTCTGCTCCGGAGTTCTTGAGGAGATATTTGAGATTCTGTTCATTCGCAACGAATGAACCGCCTCTGGCCATGATCTTATCCAGCATCTCGACGATCGTGACTTTCTTTCCCTTCATGGCAAGATGCGCAGCCAGCTCGCAGCCGACATCACCGCCGCCGATGACGACGACATGGTCTCCGGTCTCCTCTTCTCCCAGGAATACAGGGATCGCTGTTTTGACAAACGGTTTGTCATATCCCGGTACACGGATGATGATCGGGTCACATCCGGACGCGACTACGGTAAAGTCAGGATCAAATGCCTTGACGTCTTCCAGGGTGGCTGTCTTGTTCAGTTCCACATGTACGCCGTACTTGTAAACCTGACGTTCCAGATATGCCACCTGATCTTGTACATCTTTCTTGAAATCAGGAGCGCCGGCTGCTGCCATGGCACCGCCCATCCTGTTTTTCTTTTCCCAGAGTGTAACATCAAAGCCTCTCTGTGCCGCTGTGGCAGCTGCCTTCATACCGCCGGGACCTGCTCCGATGACAAGGATCCTTTTCTTTTCCTTCACAGGTGTCAGTTCATATTCTGTTTCATGCATTGCTTCAGGGTTGACGGCGCAGGGTCTTGGCCAGCCCTTCATGGAGTTGTAATGGCATTCCGCACAGCCGATGCACGGGTTGATCTCATCGAGCTGTCCTTTCTTTACCTTATTTGGCCAGTACGGATCAGCGATCAGTCCATGACCGATCGCTATCAGGTCAAGCGCACCGCTCTGCAGCGCTTCTTCCGCAACATCCGGATGATTCAGCTTGCCGTGTGCCATGATCGGAACATTTCCGGTCACGGTACGTATTGTTCTGGCTGCTTCAACATCGAAACCGGGCTGCTGGTATACGCTGGACACCATGCGCCAGCGGCAGGAATAAGCGCCTCTTCCGAAATGGATCAGGTCCACCATTCCGGATTCTGCCAGTGTCTTGGCAATATACAGACCTTCTTCCAGCGGTCTTTCCGGATCATCCACACTGTCCAGTGTCATCTTGACGGCGATCGGATAGAATTTACCGCATACCCTGCGGACTTCTTCGATGCACTCCATCATGAAGCGTGTCCGGTTCTTCAGGCTTCCGCCGTACTCATCTGTTCTGTGGTTCCATCTTGAGGAGTTGAACTGATCGATCAGGTACCCGCCATAGGCATGGATCTCAATGATATCGACACCGGCATCCTGGGCAAACTTTGCGGCGGTGCCCATTGCCTTGACCAGCCGCTTCACGCCTTCTGTCGGCAGCTCCCGGCAGATCAGTGTCGGATTATAGTAGTTCGGGCAGGGGCTTGCGGAATAAGGCGGTGTATTGGGGTCGATCCAGTTCATTCTGCCGATGCCGGGAGACAGCTGGATACCGAACTTTGCGCCGTAATGATGGACACGTTCCGCCACCTGGTGCAGCATGTATACATCTTTGATGCTGGTCAGTTTCTGGCAGGGAGCCGGCTCGAATTCCTCGGAACAGACAACAGCACCGGTCAGGATCAGACCTGCTCCGCCCTTCGCTCTTTCTCCGTAGTAATTGACGTCACGCATGTTGAAACCATATGTATGGTCTGTTGTTGTTCCCATCGGTGCCAGCACGATGCGGTTTTTCAGAGGCATCGTGCCGATCCGGATCCGTTCAAATAATTTCATACTTATCCTCTTGTTTTTCAGGTTTTTACACACCGGTTATTGATAACTCTACAATACAGTTGCGGCTATATATCCGTCAATGATACATGCATGAAAAAACGGGAATTCCCAGTTGTCTTACTGTTTCAGCCGGTAGGTTCCCCTGCCTGTTTTGATGACTGTTCCCTCTTCCTGAAGACACTTCAGGATCCGCAGGAGCTGTCTTTTGGAACAGTGCAGATAGGACGCCGCGGATGCCACACCGCTCAGTGTCTGATGCTGCAGGTAATAGATCGTACGTTCCCTGAGGTCTTCCGGCTCCAGGATATAAACAGTGGTCAGGGCCAGTTTCTCCGCAACTGACCGCAGCAGGAATGACAGGAATACCGGGTCATTTTCCAGGACGGAGTGATGCCTGTTGACATCCACACTCAGGCATGTGACTTTGGAAGCTGCTTCGACGATATATGCGGAGACTTCATTCCTGGCAAACTCAATATCTCCCAGAACCGTGAAGCCTTCCTCTTCCACAAGCAGTACAGGCGTGCCGTCATTGCGGACATTGCAGATCCGGATCTTGCCGTCCACGGTAAACAGAAGATAGTCGATCGGGTCCATCAGGTTGTTGATGATCTCACCTTTTGAAAACTCGTACAGTTCAAATCCGATCCGGTCCGGGAACCGGAAAAGGGACCGGATGAAATACCGGTCCAGATAAGCTTCTTTTCGTTGATTGTTTCCGATCTTTTTCATAATTTATAGTGACATATGTCACCATTTATTATAACCGAAAAAATATAGAATATAAGCCGTGAGGTGAACTTCATGAACAATGAAATTTTCGAAACGATGCCCGTTCCGAAGGCATATATCAAACTGGCACTTCCAGTCATGATGAGCAGTGTGCTCATGCTTGTATACAACATGGCGGATATATACTTTATTGCCGCGACAGGCAATACGGATATTGTCGCTGCTGTCTCCTTATGCGCGCCGGTATTTACATTCCTGATCGCCATCGGCGACATTCTCGGTCTTGGCGGCAGCTCTTATATTTCCCGTCTGCTTGGTTCGGGAAGGACTTATGATGCAAGAAGGATCTCTATCTTCTGCCTGTGCGGTTCGATCGTTCTGGGTCTTGTGATCTCGCTTGTCCTGCTGCTTGCCAGGGCTCCGATCCTGAGACTGCTCGGTGCGAGCGCAAACACCGCCGGTTTTGCTTCTGCATACTATACATGGATCGCAGCAGGTGCTTCTGTTATCATCTTTTCACTTGTACCTACAAACCTGTTGAGAACGGAAGGCCTGGCAGCCGGGGCAATGATCGGTTCCATGCTTGGTTCCATAGTGAATATCATTCTTGACCCGATCTTCATCAGTGTTCTTGGCATGGGTGCAGGCGGAGCAGCGATCGCTACGGTGATTGGCAATATCTTTGCGGATATCTACTACATCTATGTCATCACGAAGCATTCAAAGTGTCTTTCGATCGATCCGAGAGGCTTTCAGATCAAGGCCCATGAGTCAAAAGAAGTACTGCGTATCGGCATCCCTTCTTCTGTCACAAACATCATGCAGAGCATCGGTGTCATCCTGCTGAACAACTTCCTGCTTCCCTATGGCAACGAAACGATCGCCGCAATGGGAATCGTTTCCAAGATCACGATGATCGTGATCATGATCATGGTCGCCTTCTCCTTCGGCGGACAGCCCTTGTACGGTTATCTCTATGGTGCAGGCAATAAGCCCCGCTTCCGTGAGGTCATGCGGTTTGCGTACATGCTGGTATGCGGACTGGGTCTTGTCATCTCTTGTGTACTGTTTGCGGCAGCACCTCTGCTTGTCAGACTGTTTATTCAGGAGGCTTCCTTTGTACAGCTGGCTTCATCCATGCTGAGGACGATCCTCTTCGGTATGCCGTTCATCGGCTTAACCATGGTAACGACATGTATCTTCCAGTCCACAGGAAAGGCATCCGGAGCGCTTGCATTAAGTGCCGGAAGACAGGGTTACATTTACGCAGTCGTACTCTTTATCTTATCCGCCCTGTTCGGATATGCCGGTGTCATATCTGCCCAGCCGGCTGCTGATGCAGTGTCATCACTGCTTGCGCTGATACTGCTGAAAAAACTGCTAAAAGACTGGATCTGATAAAGTGCATGCAAAGACAGCACTGACAGCTGAAAACCGGTTTGACCGGT
>DMBB01000080.1:1260-5921 GCA_003446295.1 Erysipelotrichaceae bacterium | reverse complement strand
CGGACAGACCTCCGTTTGGTTTATCAATCACAGTGATCCGGGAATCTTTCTGCTCGTATTCCCTGAGGATCGACAAGGAATCATCTTTTGATCCGTCGTTGACCAGGATGAGCTCATAATCAGTAAAAGTCTGAGCGAGAATCGATTCGATATTCTTTCTCAGATAATCCCTGACATTGTATACCGGTACAACAACACTGATCTCAGGCATTGGCTTCTCCTTTTTTCAGTACTTTGGATATGACTTTCATGGCAAGCTCTTCCCTGCTGACAAGAATGATCCCGGCATAAACGATGACGCCGATCAGCACCTGTACCAGTGTTCCCAGAACATTCTTGGGCAGATACAGTCCCGCACCCGAAACACACGCGAACATGATCAGTGCACCGCATGCATAGATCAGGTAGGAACGGTTTCTGAACCCGAGATGCACCTTCCTGCGGATCAGGTACAGCTGTATGCTGGTAACGGAACATTCCGCGATCAGACTTCCGATCACTGCTCCATAGGCACCGTATTTCGGGATGAGCAGAATATTGACAGCGAAGTTGATCAATGAACCTGCGATCACGGATGTACTGTACTGCTGATACATGCCGGTCGGTACCATATACTGGATCCCGGTGACATTCGACATCGAGATAAAGATGATGATCGGGCATCCCATCATGATCAGGTTGGCAATGATCGGATACCACTTCGGAATGTACCAGCTGATGAAATTCGGGGCGATCGCCATCATCCCGAAACACATGGGAAAAGCCAGCAGACAGGCGATCTTCATCGTAGTTGAAACAAGGGCCTGGGCTTTCTGTTCACCCTGTTCGTCCTTGTAGAATACATTGGTGACCCTCGGCAGCATGACTGCTCCGATGCTGGTGATGAAATAGAGGAACATCTGCACGATATTCATGCTGGTCTGATAATATGTAACGTGCTCTTCCGAATACAGGTAGCCGAGCATAGTACGATCGAGCATCGTGTAGACGGAAATCGCGATCGTCGGTACGAAAAGCTGGAAGGTAGCCCGGAAATGATGATCATAGGCTTCCTTCAAGGAAATCTTTTCAAAGTTAATGTACTGCCTCAGCTGGACAAACATGATTACTTGACCGAGCAGCTCTGCCCCGATATTGATCAGGATATACTTCCACAGATCTGCCGGTGTTTTGACCAGAAGGAAGATCAGACCGACGCCGACGCACTTGACGATAATGTTTCGGATGCTGGCTTTTTTGAAATCCTCGACGCCGTAAAAGAACCATGTGATATCAAGCATGGATGCCAGCATGGTCAGACCGGTCAGACGATAGAAGAGAATATTCTCATGTACCGTCAGCTGGATGTACAGGAAATAAGCAGCCATCGCAATGATCATGTTGCAGATCTGCATGGAGAATATTTCAAAAAAAGTCCGGTTCAGTTCTTCTTTATCATCCCTGACTTTGGCGATCTGCCGGTTGCCGTACGTATTGACGCCGAGAATGCCGAACAGGATAAACCAGTTCATGATCGACCCGGCAAAGCCATAAATGCCGAGCGGGATCGCCCCGATATGTTCCGCCGTATACGGAACAAGGATCAGGGGAAGAGCAATCTTCACCAGCTGGTACAGAATGTTATATAAGTAATTTCGGATTAATTTTCTGTCCATAAACGACTGTATTATAGCATGTTATGAAAACTCATGAACCAGTACAGTTCATGAGTCCAATTCTTAATTTCTGTCTTTGTACATTTCCGCGTAGTAGTTCTGGTATTCACCTTTGATAATGTGCTCCCACCACTCACGGTTTTCCAGGTACCATTCGATCGTTTTCTGAATGCCTGTATCGAATGTGTATTCCGGCTTCCAGCCAAGCTCTGTCTCGATCTTTGTCGGGTCCATCGCATAGCGCAGGTCATGTCCGGGTCTGTCCTTGACAAAGTGGATCAGGGATTCCGGTTTGCCCAGTGCCTTGAGGATCGTCTTGACGACTTCCAGATTTGTCTTTTCATTGTGGCCGCCGATATTGTAGACCTCACCGCTTCTGCCGTTTCTGACGATCAGATCGATCGCTGTGCAGTGGTCGGTGACATACAGCCAGTCACGAACGTTTGCCCCGTCTCCGTATACCGGCAGCGATTCATCAGCCAGTGCTCTGGAGATCATGAGCGGGATCAGCTTCTCAGGAAAATGATACGGGCCGTAGTTGTTGGAGCAGCGGCTGATCGTCACATCCAGACCGTATGTTCTGTGATATGCAAGCACCAGCAGATCAGCAGCCGCTTTGGAAGCGGAATACGGGGAAGATGTATGGATCGGTGTTTCCTCCGTGAACAGCAGATCGGGTCTGTCCAGCGGCAGATCGCCGTATACTTCATCGGTCGATACCTGGTGATAACGCTTCACGCCGTATTTCCTGCAGGCATCCATCAGTGTCTGTACACCCAGGATATTCGTTGTCAGGAAGATACCCGGATCTTCCACGGAACGGTCTACATGTGTTTCTGCCGCGAAGTTGATGACATAGTCGAACTGCTCTTCAGCGAACAGTTTGTCGACCAGTTCCCTGTCACAGATATTGCCCTTCACGAACTTGAAGTTCGGTTCATTCATGATCGATGCAAGTGTTTCAAGATTGCCTGCATAGGTCAATGTATCCAGAACGACATAAGTATCTTCAGGATGCGCTTTTGTCATTGTCAGCGCATAGTTTCCGCCGATAAACCCGGCTCCTCCGGTTACCAGTATTTTCATTGCTCAAGCTCCTTCTGTATTCTTTCTGTTTCCAGTCTGACACCTTCCGTAAATGTTACGCATGGTTCAAAGCCTGTCAGTCTCTTCAGTTTGTCTGTATTCAGCACTGTCGCATCTACGATCGGCATGCGGGCTGTCTGATATTCCATGCGGATCTTCCTGCCCGTACAGCGCTCTGCCTCTTCGATCACCTGTCTCAGGCTCGTTCCGATGCCGGAACCGATATTGACTGTTTCGTTAGAAACATCATTCCTGATCAGCAGACGGAAAGCTTCCGCTACGTCTGTTATGTAAATATAATCCCGGATGCTGGAACCGTCCACCCACATCTGGAAGACTTCCCCGAGCAGTGCCTTGCGGATCAGGATCGGGATCACGCCCTGGCTCTTGTTCGGATCCTGATAGCCTCCGAACGGATTGGCCAGACGCACGATCAGATGATCGATCCCTGACTCACGGATCTTTTCTTCCGTATATGCCTTGGATTTTGCATACAGCGATTCCGGACGAATCTCATCTGTCTCGCGGAAACGTTCCTTGCCGCTGCCGTAAACAGTGCCGCCGCTGGAAATGTATACGAACCGCTTTGCACCGCCTTCTTTCAGCACATTGAGCAGATCTTCATATTTCTTCAGCAGGTCTTTCAGAAGCGCTTCTTCATCATCGCTCACGGCATTGTTTGCCACAAGACCCGTACTGTCGACCACAACAGCGTCCTTGACATCGATCTGCTTCAATTCTTCCGGATCGAAGACATTGACCTCCGCAAATCCTTCTGTAATCGCAGTATATGGACTGGGAATACTCAGAACACTGATTTCAAACTCATCTGAAAGCAACCTGCTCAGATTATGTCCGAGATATCCGCACCCAAGAAAGATTACTTTCATGCTTATTTCCCTTTCTTGTTGTAAGTTGTTTTCACATTGCCTTTGACAATGTTTCTGAGATGATCCCCGTAAGGGCTCTTCCCGTATGCCTCCGCAGCCTTCAGGATCTGTTCTTCATTGATCCACTGGTTGTAGAAGGCGATCTCCTCCGGTACGGAGATCCTGATCCCCTGCACATCTTCAACAAGCTTCACATAGTCGGAAGCTTCTGCCAGGGATTCGATCGTACCGGTATCCAGCCATGCAAAACCTCTGCCGAATACCTGGATATCCAGTTCACCGTTTTCCAGATAGATCTTGTTCAGGTCGGTGATCTCGTATTCACCGCGCTTGGAAGGCTTCAGCTGCTTTGCATATTCAACGACCCTGTTGTCATAGAAATACAGTCCTACGACAGCATAATTGGACTTCGGATGTTCCGGCTTCTCCTCCAGGGAGATGACCTGTCCGTTTTCATCGAATTCCGCAACGCCGAACCGTTCCGGATCGTTGACATATTTGCCGAAGATCACAGCACGTCTGTTGGTTTCCGTAACATTCACGGCATTCTTCAGCATCGTCGCAAAATGATTTCCATAGAAAATATTGTCACCCAGGATCAGGCATACATCATCATCGCCGATGAATTCTTCACCAAGCACAAATGCCTGTGCCAGACCATTGGGCACTTCCTGCACTTTATAGGAGAATGAGACACCGAACTGGGAACCGTCTCCCAGAAGCCGCTCAAAATTAGGCAGATCATGCGGCGTTGAAATGATCAGGATCTCCCTGATCTTCGCCAGCATCAATGTGCTCAGCGGATAATAGATCATCGGTTTGTCATAAACAGGCAGCAGCTGCTTGGATGTTACTTTTGTCAAAGGATATAAGCGTGTTCCGCTTCCTCCCGCAAGAATAATACCTTTCATAAATATCCTCCAAGGACCCTTAACATCATATCATAAGAATTATCATAAAACCCTGTTCATCTTCACAAACAGGGTTCTTTATCGGTTATCAGCCTTCGCCGCCTCCGCTTTCTCCGCCG
>DMBB01000080.1:0-1196 GCA_003446295.1 Erysipelotrichaceae bacterium | reverse complement strand
TCTCCGCCGCCGCCATCTTCTCCGCCTTCAGGCTGTTCCGGCTCATCAGGTATGATCACATAGCATGCGCTGTACGGATCTCCTGTATAGCCATCATTGCAGTAGCAGGCTCCGCCGTTTTCATATGCGTTCTCACCGCATGAAACAGGCGGCTGAGTAGGTTCCGCTGTCGGAGTAGGAACAGGTGTCGGCTCCGGTGTCTGAGGATCAGGCGTCGGGGTCGGGACAGGTTCAGGTGTTGTATCGTCTGGTGTCGGAGTCGGGGTAGGTGCAGGTGTCGGTTCATCATCGTCATCAGGCGTTGCCGTAGGTGTCGGGGTAGGTGTTGCGCTCGGCGTAGGTGTTGTCTGAACAACACAGCCGCCGTTGGCATCCATCGTGAACCCGGCATTGCATGTGCACTTCCCGTCTTCGTTCAGGTACTGGTTCTCGCCGCACGCATATTCCGCAGGGATCGTATCGCCTGGGATCTGTGCTTCCGCATAAAGGTCATAAGAGATCGGCGACGGGGTAAATTCCCAGTTGATCGACCACTTGATGCGGTTGGTAACGGCTGAGATCACGCTTGTCATATCAGTATTTCTGTTGATCGCTTTTCTCGTGTCAGCCAGAGATCCGTTCCACAGTCTGTAGATGTAGAGCAGGATCTTGGAACCGGAATCCCAAAGATTGGAAGAATATCCGGTCACTCTGGAAGTTCTCAGCTGGAATACTTTTTCAAGATGTTCTGAATCATAGTAGCGGTTTGTCTTCTGAAGCGCATAGGAAACAAACGATGTCATCTGATCGACTGTCAGATTGGTCTGGATGTTCTGTCCTGCCGCTTCCAGTACTTTCAGGAATGTATTGACATCTCTTGTTCTCATCATCTTTCTGATGATCGCTTCAATAACTTCCTGCTGGTGTTCCTGACGTGCAAAGTCGCCAGTTGCGAACAGATGTCTTTCTCTTGCGAAAGCCAGTGCCTGTTCACCGTTCAGACGCACGTCCTCACCTGCCGGGACATATACCGTGTAGTGTCCGCGCTGGGCAGAAGAACTCTGTCCGACAAAGGCGATCGGGCTGTCTACAACGATGCCGTCCAGTGCGTCTACGATATCAACGACGCCCTGGAAGTTCGTATCAACGTAGTAGTCGATATCGACGCCTACCAGTGATTCGATCGTATCGATCGTGCACTGCTTGGATACAGCATG
>DMBB01000191.1:675-7123 GCA_003446295.1 Erysipelotrichaceae bacterium | reverse complement strand
TCCTGATCGGAAACCTGATCGAAGATTACTTCATCTCAACCGGTGACTGGAACTTCGGTTCTGCGATCAGCCTGATCATGGCGATCATCATTCTGGCTTCTATGTACTTTACAAGAAAGCTTGACCGCAAGGTCGGAGAACAGGAGGATGACTGATGGAACAGAAAACCAAGCCTTATGAGAAGATCTTCCTGTTTCTGGTCTTCGCATTCTTCTATCTGCCGATCATCTATGTGGTGATCTTCTCCTTCAACAGTTCCAAGTCACTGACGACATTCACAGGATTCTCACTGGAATGGTATCGGAAGATGTTCAAGACAAGAACGATCATGGAGTCGATCTGGTACACCACAAGCTGTGCCGTGATCGCAACGACCGTATCGACGATCGTCGGAACAGTTACAGCGATCGGTCTCTCCAAATCCAAGAAAGCTCTGCGTGAGGCAATCAATCAGGTCAACAACCTGCCGATGCTGAACCCGGATATCGTTACAGCGATCGGATTCATGCTGCTGTTTACCAGCCTGAGGATCAAAACAGGATTTACGACCATGGTCATGGCGCACATTGCCTTCTGTATACCGTATGTGATCCTGTCTATTATGCCGAAGCTCAGAACACTGGATCCCAACCTGGCGGAAGCTGCGCTGGATCTTGGGTGCACACCGCTTCAGGCACTTTGGAAGGTCATTATTCCTCAGATCAAACCCGGAATCATCTCCGGTGCACTGATCGCATTCTCGATGTCATTCGATGACTTCGTCATCTCAATGTTTACGACCGGGCCGGGCGTAAACAACATCTCCATCTACGTCTATGCAAACGTTAAGCGTGTTAACCCGACAATCAATGCATTGTCCGCAATTATTGTTTATGTCATTACGATCGTGCTGATCATCATCAACATCGTACCTATGAAAAAGGAAAGGAAGAAGAAAAAAAATGAATTACAAAACAGTTAAAAAAGCCGGTATTGCGGCACTCGTTTCAGTACTTGCAGCATGCAGCTCCGGAGGATCTTCTTCCGGCGGAAATGAAGTTGAAGCTGTAGATGCAAAGGAAACTTATGGATGCAACGTCATCAATGTTTACAACTGGGGTGAATACGTCGGTGAAGATGTAATCTCCAACTTCGAAGAAGCATTCAACGCAAAAGTCAACTATGACATGTTTGACTCCAATGAAAACATGTATACAAGACTGATGGGAGGCAGTTCCTACGATGTCCTGGTTCCTTCAGACTACATGATCGAACGTCTGCTGAATGAAAACATGCTGCAGAAGCTCGACAAGGATCTTCTGACAAATATCGATGTTTTGGACCCGGATGTTGTTGAAATGCAGAAAGTTTACGATCCAACCCTCGAATACTCTGTTCCTTATTTCCACGGTTCTGTCGGTCTGATCTACAACACAAAGAATGTTGATCCGGCAGAAATTGAAGAAAAAGGCTGGGATATCCTGCTGGATGAAAAATACAAGAACAAGGTTATTATGTATGACAGCCAGAGGGACGCCTTCATGATCGCTTTCAAAGCACTCGGTTATTCCATGAATACAAGTGATGAAGCAGAGATCCAGGAAGCTTATGAATGGCTCCGCAAGGTTCATGAGACAGTCAGCCCGGCATATATGACAGATGAAGTGATCGACACAATGATCAACCCGAATGCAAATAATCCCAAGGATATTGCAGTCGTTTATTCCGGTGATGCTGCATACATCATGTCTGAAAACGAAGACATGGACTACATTGAACCCAAGCAGGGTACAAACATCTGGAGCGACGGAATGGTCATTCCTGCCAATGCAAGCTGCGCTCCTCTGGCAAATGAATTCATCAACTACGTCCTGACATATGATGCATCCTATGATAATTCCATTACTGTAGGATACACATCCTCCAACCTCAAGGTTACTGAGGATATCAGTACCGGCGACTATGAAGGTATCGGTGCTTATCTGCCGAGAACCGGATATGACAAGGATGAAGTATTCCGCTTCAATGAAGTTCTTGTTCAGAAGCTTTCCGACCTCTGGAACAAAGTCAAGATCAACTGATCCGATTATGGTGCACCTCATATGAGATGCACCTTTTTGATTGCATGATGAAAAAAGCCGGATCAGGGTCTCTGATCCAGCCAAAGATAATTCATGAAGTATGGTACCTGTTTCTGCCAGTCGGACTCGCTGTGGTGTCCTCTCCACTGGAAGTAAAGCTGTGTATCCGCGCCGCGCTCATTCAGTTCGCCGGCAAACTTCCTTGCAGACCTTGCCTCGCGGGTGTCAA
Organism: Erysipelotrichaceae bacterium; assembly: GCA_003446295.1. The sequence continues at coordinate 4,834 of DMBB01000191.1, read as the reverse complement.
ATTCAGGATTTCCGCCATGTGCGGCTCTGCCTGCTTCGAATTCACCCCATGACATCCAGATCTTTGTGTCCGGGTTGATATCACTTTGAGAAAGTGTTTTCCGGAAGTTGGAAAGATTCCAGAACCAGCCGGTCGATACACAGGCCGCCTTTGAGAATACATAGTTGTATTTTATGACGCCGTAGGCAGCCATGATCCCGCCCATGCTGGAGCCGCCGATGGCGGTTGCTTCTCTGTGGGAATAGGTCCGGTAATTCTGATCGATCGCAGGTTTGACATCATTGATAATCCACTGAAAAGTCGCGTCACCGATTCCTTTTACAAGTGAACCTTTCCAGCGCTTGTTGAACGGGCAGTATTCTTTGAGCCGGTCATCGCCATCATGTGAGCATTCCATGCCTACAATGATCATGTTTTTATTCCAGCCGTCAAGGAAGTCCTTCAGTCTCCATGAAGTTCCGTAGGTGGCATCGTCGTCATAGAACAGGTTCTGGCCGTCAAAAAAGTACATAACAGGGTAACGTTCATCGGTGTTGTAGTAGTTGTCAGGCAGATATATATGCAGGGTACGTTCCTTGGATGCGGGCCAGTACCAGAAATTTCTTTTGATAATCATATTGCGGTTTCTCCAGTGTGCGACACTATTATACATATCTTCTATATAAAAATAGTGACGTTTTTTTACCAATTATGCGATAATGAGCGGGAACTGACAGGAGGTTTTCATGAATATTAAGAAATTGATACTCCCTTTGGCTGCTATGATCCTGCTGAGCGGATGCAGCGGATGCCAGGGAACTGAAGAACCTGTAAATACTCCGGAAACAACTCCGGTTGCTGTGGTTACACCGGAACCGGCGGATACATCAGAAACATGGCCGGAAGAGCTTGGTGACCCGCAGGTATATGCTGATCTGTATAAACAGATCAAGGAATCTGAAGAGATCAACCCGGATGTCGTGGGCTGGATCTATTTCCCGTCAGGACTGGTATCACAGCCTGTTCTGCACGGTACCGACAATGCGTTCTATCTGAGGCATGACTGGAAGACAGGGCAGCCTTTGGAATGGGGATCCATTTACATGGATTTCAGAAACAACATCAGCAACAACGATATGAATACGATCCTTTACGGCAATTATGTGTATAAGTCCTATAGTTCTGACCGTACGCTTGTATTCACGCCGCTGGCACAGTTAAGAGAAGAAGTTAATTATGAGCCTAACAAGTACGTTACCCTGATCACAGATACGGAGATCCGTCTGTATGAACTGGCACATGTGTTTGACTGCCCGACAGTGTATATTTCCGCCGGTCAGGTACCTGCTGAAGGCTTTGAATTCAATGAACTGACGTTCACAGATGAAAAACTGGTCAGTCTGATCAACAATATCAAAGGAATCGAGTTCTATCACACAGGGGTAGAGATCGAACCGGGAGACAGACTGCTCATGATGCAGACATGTGTTGAATTCCACACGGAAGTTCGTCAGATCAATGTGTGCAAGGAAATCGGAAGATATCCTATTCCTCAGGAGTAATGAATCATGATGAAAGCATCATTTGCGCAAAGTGATGTTTCTCCAATGCAGCCGGTCAAACAGGCCGGCTTTATTCAGCAGAAAGAGAAACGTTCAGAAGTCAGAGATCCGCTGTATGTTCAGATGCTTGGGATTGATGACGGTAAAAAGATCATCATTCTGCTGAGCGCTGATTCTGTTGGAATGAACCGTTCCATACAGGAAGAAATACAGAACAGCCTGCATTTTGACAAGCCTGCGGAGATCATTCTGAGCTGTACGCATACGCACTTCGCGCCAGACAGCAAGGATCCGGTTTACCGGGCACAGTTTATCAGACAGACTGCTGAAATGATCGCCCATGCCCAGTGGCATGAGATCTCCAGACCCGGATTCACATTCCGCAGTGAGTTCTATGATGGACTGGGCAGATCCAGGATCAGCGGTTTCCCGTCGGACAGGATCCTTCTGACCGTTATCGGCCTGTATGATGGAGAACAGCAGCTTGCCGAGATCGTTGTCCATAACTGTCATCCGACTGTTATGGACGGGTATACACCGTTCTTCAGCGCAGAATATCCCGGACAGCTGAAGCGCATGCTTTCAGAAGCGCATCCGGGAAGGCACTTCATGTTCCTGCAGTCCTGTGCAGGTGATATCAGCACACGTTTTACAAGGAGTTCCCAAAGCTATGAGGCAATGTGCGAACTGGCCGGAAAACTGTATCAAGAAGTTGAATGCCTGGATCGGACAGACGCGGAAATACAGCCGGTCAGTGAACTGAACATATGCCGTGAAACATTGCCTGTGACACATGTTTTTGAGCCGATCGATATATCTGTTCTGCCGGAAGGGATCACGGAGCGTGAGATCGAAACGATCAGGATCGGAAGTCAGGTCAGGGCTGATCTTGCAAAGCGGCTGGACACGCTTCCGGCTGAAGTGACATTGACGTGCATCAAAGCAGGAAAACTCTGCCTGCTGTTCTGTCCGAATGAACTGTTCAGCAGTTATCTGAATCAACTGGCATCAGATACTTCTATGCTGGTGTGCTACAGCTGCGGGTATGGCGGATATGTGACGCCTCCCGGCTTTACAGCTATTACATATGAGCGTTTTACAGATACATGGTCGGATGAAACAAAACGGAATATTGAACGTACGATCCGGAAACTGTCGGAATGAAGCTGCCGTAAAAACGGACTGAACAAGTATGAGAGAAGACACAATTCCGAAAATTGTGATAAATTATAAATGTAAACAAAGTACTAAGCATTACAATGAGGAGGAATTATGGGTAATCGTATTATTACAATCAGCCGTCAGTTTGGTAGCGGGGGAAGAACGATAGGCCAGGAAGTCGCAAACAGACTCGGAATTCCGTGCTACGACAAAGAATTGATCACAAATATCGCCGAAGAGAGCGGCTTTGCTAAAGAATATATCGAAGAACATGGTGAAGCCACAGAAAACGGCGGTTGGCTTGCAGGTGCTTTTGCCAGAGATTTCAATGGTCATTCCAATCAGGATACGATCTGGTTCGCACAGTGCAGGATCATCAGAGAACTGGCCGATAAAGGAAACTGCGTCATCATCGGCCGCTGTGCTGACTATATTCTCAAGGACAGAGAAGATCTTGATCTGATGAGAGTATTTGTTCACGCTGATATCGAAACACGTGCAAAGCGTATTGTTGAGCAGTATGGTGAAAGCAACGTTGAACCTGAAAAGAGACTGAGAGACAAGGATAAGAGAAGAGCTGCATATTATCAGATCTATACAGATCAGAAGTGGGGCAGATGCGAGAACTATGACGTCTGCCTGGACAGCGGTACGCTCGGCATTGAGAAATGCATTGAGATCATTGTCTGCATGTATTAATGATCACGGTCCGGCAGAAATGCCGGGCTTTTTTCATTTGCACCGCTTTTTCATATATTTTGGTATACTGATGACATGCATGTAAAAACACTGAAAAACAGATGGTTCGGGGACAGATATTTTTATCAGGCAGTTCTTACGATCGCTGTCCCGATCATGATACAGTCCGGCATCACGACCTTTGTCAATATGCTCGACAATATTATGGTCGGACAGGTGGGAACGCTTCCGATGAGCGGTGTATCTATCTCAAACCAGCTGATGATGATCTTCAATCTGGCGGTTTTTGGGTGCAATGCGGCAGCAGGTATCTTCGGCGCGCAGTTCTATGGGAAAGGTGACCGGAAAGGTGTCCGCAACTGCTTCCATTTCAAGCTGATGGTAACAGTTCTTGTTTCGATCGTGGGCATAACGATTCTCGGGCTGTTTGGCAGGAACCTGATCAGTCTGTATCTGAATCCTGAAACAAACAGTGCGGCAGACATGGCCGCAACCATGGAATACGCCAGGGAATATATGCTGATCATGATGATCGGTCTGCCTGCGTTTACGCTCAGTCAGGCTTTTTCTTCATCGATACGTGAAAGCGGGGAGACAGTGATCCCGATGACATCCAGCATTACGGCTGTACTGGTGAATTTTGTCGGAAACTACGTGCTGATCTTCGGACATTTCGGATTCCCGAAACTCGGTATTGCCGGAGCAGCGATCGCAACGGTCATTTCAAGATTTGTGGAATTGACGGTGATCATATTCAG
>DMBB01000191.1:0-555 GCA_003446295.1 Erysipelotrichaceae bacterium | reverse complement strand
GGAACTGGCTGAAAAGATCATTAAACGCGGTACGCCGCTTGTTATCAACGAAGTGCTGTGGTCTGTCGGTCTGGCTGCGATCATGCAGTGTTATTCCACAAGAGGCCTGAATGCTGTTGCGGCGATCAACATCAATCAGACGATCCACAATGTATTTTCCATTACCAATATGGCAACAGGACAGGCGATCGCCATTATGGTCGGACAGAAGCTTGGTGCGAATCTGATCAGTGAAGCCGTTGATACGAATCGGAAGCTGATCGTGTTTGCAGGTCTCTTAACAGCTGGGATGGGCTGTCTGATGTTTATTACCGCACCGCTGTTTCCGGGCTTTTACAATACATCTGATGAAGTGCGCCAGCTGGCATCACAGCTGCTGAGAGTGACATCACTTATGCTGCCGGTCGGAGCATTATATAATGCTGCATATCATACGCTGCGAAGCGGCGGAAGAACATTCATTACATTCCTGTTTGACTCTGTATATACATGTACTGTAAATCTTACCCTGGCGTTTATACTGACAAGGTTTACTGACCTGGGTATTCTCTCTGT
>DMBB01000077.1 GCA_003446295.1 Erysipelotrichaceae bacterium | reverse complement strand
GGTCAGAAGGTCCGGTTTGTAACAGCCTTTTCATCAGATTTCTATGGAAAAGAAATGAAGAAAGACTGTGAAGCGCTTGGTATGGACTGCAGTTATGCAAAGATCTCAGATGCTTATCCGAGTTCCATATACCTTGCCATTCTGGATGAAAAGCGTGACATGCGGATCGCGATGAGCGATATGCGTATTCTTGATGAACTGACGCCGGAGGATGCTCTGAACGGTGTGAAGGATCTGGATGAGAATGATATACTTGTACTTGATGCAAATTTATCGGAAACCCTTCTGCATGAACTTGCATTGAAAGCAGGCGGACTGAAAGCTGCTGATCCTGTCAGTATTTCCAAAGCGAAGCGGTTCGTCCCGATCCTGGACAAACTGCAGATATTTAAACCGAATCAGTTTGAATCTGCATCCCTGACGGGCATTACCATCGTGGATGAACATGATGCGGTCCGGTCACTTAACTGGTTCCTGGAAAGAGGCGTCCGGGAAGTGATCATATCGATGGCGGACAGGGGCATCCTTCTGGGAACTCAGGAGGGTAAGTACTGGATCCGTCACCGCATTATCGACCTGGAAAATGCCACAGGCGGAGGAGACACCTTTATGGGAGCCTATGTCTGTGAGAGATTGAATGGAGCTGATCCCAGAGCATCTGCTGTTTATGCGCTCAGTGCTGCAGTAACGGCGATCGAACAGAATTCAGTCAGAAAACGTCAGCTGAATGATGCTGAAGTAAGGGAAGGAATCGCATCCCTGAATATAGAGGAGAAGATATTATTATGAACATCAGAGTAAATGAAGAAGTAGTACAGGCATTGAAGGAAAACAGGCCTGTTGTGGCGCTGGAGTCCACGATCATTTCGCATGGCATGCCTTATCCGCAAAATGTGGAGACAGCCCTGCAGGTAGAAAAGATCGTCCGTGAAAACGGCGCTGTTCCTGCTACGATCGGTATCATTGACGGTGTCGGCGTGGTTGGCATGAAACCGGAGGAGATCGAGGAATTCGGCAAGCGCGGAATGTCGATCCCCAAGGTATCCAGACGTGACCTTCCTGTGATCTTTGCAGAGAAGTCATGGGGTGCTACAACTGTAGCCACAACAATGATCCTTGCGGCAAAAGCAGGTGTAGAGTTCTTTGTGACGGGCGGTATCGGCGGCGTTCACAGAGGCGCTGAAACGACATTTGATGTTTCTGCAGACCTGGAAGAACTCGCAAGAACAAATGTAACTGTGATCTGTGCGGGAGCCAAGGCGATCCTTGACCTTTCCAAAACACTGGAGATCCTTGAAACAAAAGGCGTGCCTGTACTGGGATACCGGACAAAAGAACTGCCTGCCTTCTATACAAGAACAAGCGGACTGCATGTCGATTATGCTCTGAAGGATGAAGAGGATGCTGCGAATATCGTTAAGGCCAAGAGAGAATTCGGACTGGACGGCGGCATTCTGATCACGAACCCGATCCCGGAAGAATATTCCATGGACCCGGCAGAGATCAATGCTGCAATTGACAAGGCGATTCAGGAAATGGATGAAAAGGGCATTAAAGGAAAAGAATGCACACCTTTCCTGCTGGCAAAAGTCGCAGAGATCACCGGTGGTGAATCCCTGAATTCAAATATCAGGCTTGTGTTCAATAATGCGGCACTCGGTGCACGGATCGCCGCTGCTTACTGCAGGTTGTAATTATGTTCAGGCGCAGTGATACACTGACAGATATCGTTACCAAAGATGACCTGATCGAAACATTCAGGGCGCTTGGCTTAGGGCCTGGCAGAGTGATCGAGGTTCATTCATCGCTGTCATCCCTGGGTTATGTTGTAGGCGGTGCCCAGTCAGTCGTAGATGCATTGATGGAGTGTGTGACAGAAGAAGGAACGATTATCATGCCGGTACAGCTGGGAGACAACACTGACCCCAGTTCATGGAACAATCCGCCTGTCAGACCGAATCTTTGGGATACGATCAGAGAAAGCATGCCTGTCCCGGATCCGCGTCATTCCGATCTGAGAAAAATGGGTGCTGTTGTTGAAAACTTCCGGCAGCGTGAGGGCGTTATATTCTCCTCTCATCCCTGTGAAGCATATGCGGCATGGGGAAAATATGCAAAGGTACTCTGCAATTACCAATCCTTCCACTTCCCGCTTTCAGAGGAATCTCCCGCAGCACGCTTGTATGAGCTGAAGGGCGATGTCCTGATGATCGGTACCGGTCTGGATACCTGTACATGCCTTCACCTTGCGGAATACCGCTCTGACTGCCGGCCGATCGTGATCCGTGGAACAGGTACCGGTACGGAGGAAGGCACGCAGTGGAGAAAATATCTGGACCTGGAAGTCAACAGTGATGATTTCGCTGCTTTGGAAACGATATTCATTAAAAAAGGCTTTTTCCGTCAGCTCACGCTGAATCAGTGCAAGATCAGCTGTTTCCCTGCTGCAGACGCCATTGATGAAGCGATGAATTATTTCGACAGATCGACAGTGTACGATCTTTACCGCTCATAACACCGATCATGTTTCAGTCAGGCTGATATGATATCATCGGCTGTCTGAGACATGATTTTTATATACGCCATATGCGGATGAATGATACTTGCATGAACCTGTATGAAACAAATGATCAAATTTACGCGTGATCTGCAAATATTGCCGGAGAA
>DMBB01000072.1 GCA_003446295.1 Erysipelotrichaceae bacterium | reverse complement strand
GAACTGTCCAAGGATAAGGAACGGATCATCATATATAATAAGAAGGATATGGCGGAAATACCTGATACGATCGCCGTATCCGCACTGGAAAACGATCTGGATGCTTTGAAAGAAGCGATCATACACAAATATGAAAATGATGTACAGACCGCTTACCGGGACACATTGAACAACGAGCGTCAGATCGGGCTTGCGCTGCAGGCAGAGAGCCATATGAAGGACGCAGTACAGGCAATGCGGGCCGGTATGGAAACAGATCTGGTAACGATCGATCTTCAGGCAGCCTATGATGCACTGAAGGAGATCACCGGAGAATCAACAAGAGAAGGACTGCTGGATGAGATCTTCAGCAGGTTCTGTCTGGGGAAGTAAATGAATGACATATTATCTTGACTCACACGCACATATTATCTCTGAAGAATTTGAAGCGGACCTGGATCAGCTCCTGGAGCGTGCCCGGCTGGCAGATGTGAAACGGATCATGATCATGTGCACAACTGAAGCGGAGATCAATAAGGCGTTTTCGCTTGTAGACAGCGATCCGTTCCGTTTCGCATGTGCATACGGGATCCATCCGGAGGATGCCAATGACTGGGAGGGCAGATGGGACAGATTCTGCGAGATCATCAGAGATCCGAGGATCGCCTGTGTCGGTGAGATCGGACTGGACTACTACTGGGTAAAAGACAACAAACCCGTACAGCGGGAGCTGTTTATCCGGCAGATCGAAGAAGCCAGAGCAGTGCATAAACCGATCCTTGTTCATTCCAGGGATGCGATACAGGATACATATGACATTATGAAGGAACACCTGATCCCGGGAGTGATGCACTGTTATTCCGGAAGCGCGGAGATGGCTGTGGAATTTACAAAGCTGGGCTATTATCTTGCATTCGGCGGAGCGATCACATTCAAAAATTCAAGGCATTCCAAGGAAGCGGCGGCTGCAGTGGATCCGCGGTTTCTGCTGAGCGAAACAGACTGTCCGTATATGTCGCCGGAACCCCTCAGAGGCAGAAGAAATGAACCTGCCAATATTCCGCACATTGTGAAAGTCATTGCGGAAGTGTGCGGAAAACCTGTTGAAGAAATGAAAGAGATCATCGCAGAGAATTATGACCGCCTGCTCCATGAGGCGGTACTATGAGGAAGATCCTGCAGACGATCGTTGTGGAAGGCAGACACGATACCGAAAACCTGAAAAAGTATTTTGACTGCTGCACGATCGAAACAGGCGGAACATCTCTGCCTGAAACAGTCCTGAACGAAATACGTGAAGCACAAAAACGGACAGGCGTCATCGTCTTTACGGATCCTGATGCACCGGGAAACATGATCCGTCATGCGGTCAATCAGGCTGTACCCGGGTGTCAGAACGCCTTTGTGGATAAAAAAGACGCAAGAACCGAAAAGAAGGTCGGTGTGGAACATGCGGACGGGGCAGTACTTGCGGAAGCACTGGACCATCTGGTCACGTACAGTGATCAGAACGCAGGTGATCTGACCATGGCTGATCTGGTGGACCTTGGTCTGAGCGGCGGACCCGGTGCACAGAAAAAAAGAGAACTGCTCGGCAGAAAGCTTCATATCGGCTTCGGTTCGGCAAAAACGATGCTGAAGAGGCTGAACCATCTGGGCATTACATACGAAGAGATCAGAAAGGAAATGAATGATGAATAAACCTGTTGCGGCTCCTTCCCGAACCGGAGAGATCCTGAAAAAATATGATCTGAAAGCGAAAAAGGGCTACGGACAGAATTTTCTCATTGATGTTTCCATCGTACAGAAAATAGCATCTTCCTCACATTGTGAAGGTGCGGTTATAGAAATCGGTCCGGGCATCGGCAGTCTGACAGAGCAGCTTGCACTGCGTTCCCGGCATGTCAGAAGCTATGAAGTGGATGAAAGACTGCTGACAGTGCTCGATGATACATTGTCTGAATACAGCAATGTCGAGATCATACTGCAGGATATCCTGCAGGCAGACCTTGAAATGTCTGTCAGGGAACTGAAGGAGACATACGGCTCTGTCAGTGTATGCGCAAACCTTCCTTATTACATAACAACACCTGTACTGTTCAGGCTGTTTGAGTGTGCCGAGCCGGTAGAATGGATTACGGTCATGGTCCAGAAGGAAGTCGCAGACAGATTCGCAGCAGGACCGGGAAGCCCGGATTACGGTGCGCTGAGTGTTGAGAGTGCCTATCTGTACGATGTGAAAAAACTGTTTCAGGTGCCTAGAACATGCTTTTCTCCCGCTCCGAACGTGGACAGTGCTGTCATTCAGTTCCATAGAAAGACAAACGGAGCCGAGGATACTGCGCAGTTCTTCGAGCTGGTCAGAGCCTGCTTTGCCCAAAGAAGGAAGACACTGTACAACAATCTGAAGGCATATGCACCGGAGGGTGTTAATATCAATGCTGTGCTTGAGGAAGCAGGGATCGATCCCGGCATCCGGGCACAGAATATGACCGCGGAACAGTTCCGTACACTGTATACAGTCTGGAGGAAGACATTATGAAAGAACGCGCATACGCAAAGATCAATCTGTGCCTTGATGTCGTCGGGGAACGGGAAGACGGTTATCATGAGCTGAAAATGATCATGGCCCCTGTTGACTTTTATGATGTTCTTGAAATGGTGCCTGCAGAAACGACAACGATGTCTCTGAACCGTTCCTTTCTGCCTGTCAACGATAAGAACACGGTGATCAAAGCGATTAATGTTATGCGTGAATGTTACGGATTCACGGAAGAGTTTGCATGCAGTCTGCAGAAACATATCCCCACCCAGGCAGGCCTGGCCGGAGGATCTGCGGATGCGGCTGCGGCGATCCGCATCATGAACCGGCTTCTGAACCTGAATATGAGCAGGGAAGATATGATCAATGTCGGAAAAAAGGTCGGTGCGGACGTACCGTTCTGCATTTTCAATCAATGTGCTTTCGTGTCCGGCATCGGCGATGTGCTGGAGCCGTTCGAATGCAATACTGACTTTGATATTCTGCTGGTAAAGCCGAAGCGGGGTGTTTCCACAAAAACCGCGTTTACGGAAATGGATAAGGAAAACGTGCTGCACCCGGATTGCGAAGCAATGCGGGAAGCACTGATGCATAACGATTATGACGGCGTCATCAGGAATCTCGGAAATTCTCTGGAAGAAGTGAGCCTCAGACTGGTCCGGGAGATCCATGATATCAAGGAAGACCTGACGGCACTCGGTTTTGACGGAGTACTGATGTCAGGAAGCGGCTCTACTGTTTTCGGCATCACAAAAAGTCCCCGTCTGTTAAGAAAAACATCAGATCTGATGAGATATAAAGGGTATTTCGTCAGAATGACAAAAATTTTATAATGAAAGCGGTTATGCAATAAATAACTGTATTTTGTGAAACAAACGATTGAAAAAATTGTATATTCATATTATATATGGGCAAGGAGGCGTGAAACATGAAGAATGCAATTGTTATGGCGGCCGGAAAAGGTACGCGAATGCACTCTGATCAGCCGAAGGTGCTTCATCGTATTCTGGATGAGCCGATGGCCGGACTGATCGTCAACAATCTGAAGAAAGCCGGTGCAGAACGTATCGTTTCGATCGTTGGCTACGGGCATGAACTTGTGGAAGCGGCTCTGGCAGGTACCTGTGAATTTGCGGTTCAGGAACCGCAGCTCGGAACAGGTCACGCTGTCATGCAGGCACGTCAGCTGGAAGCTGAAAAAGGACTGACCGTTGTCGTCAACGGAGACGGTCCGTGTGTCAGACCGGAAACGTATGCCAGACTTTATGAAGCGCTCGAACATGCGGAAATGGCGATCATGACCGCTGTGCCGGAATATGACAACCGGTTCGGCAGAGTCATCCGCGGTGCTGACGGAAGTGTAGAGAAGATCGTTGAGTACAAGGACTGCACAGAGGAAGAACGTGCTGTCAAGGAAACCAATATGGGCTTCTATGCATTCCGCAACGAACTGCTGTTTGAAGGGCTGAAAGAACTGACAAACAACAATGCCCAGCATGAGTATTACATTACGGATCTGGTTGAGATCTTCATCCGTCATGGCTACAAGGTTGCGGCAGTGCAGGTAGAAGACTGTATGGAAGTGCAGGGTGTCAATGACAACATTGAACTGGCACGTGCATCTGCTTATCTGCAGCAGAGGATCAATACAGGCCTGATGGCATCAGGCGTAACGATGGTCGATCCGAATACGGCATATATCGGACCATATGTCACCATTGGTCACGATGTTGTGATCCATCCGAATGTATGCTTATACGGCAATACAAAAGTAGAAGATGGAGCAGTGATTCTCCCGGGCAGCTACCTGAGAGATGCTCTGGTCGGACAAGGAGAGACGATCGGCCCGAACGTTTACAGCGTTCCGACAGAAGACTAAAGGATACGGCAGGCCTTTGGTCTGCTGACGCAAAAAAGGGGAAAGGAAAACTATCATGTTAAAAGAAACTGTCGTTTTTGCATTAACTTCAAGCACTGATCTGGCAAGATCCGTAGCGGAAAAACTCGGACTTCCGCTGGGAAGGATCAAAGTAGAGCACTTTGCGGACGGAGAGATCCTCGTAACACCGCAGGAAACAGTCCGCGGAAGATCTGTCTTTATCATTCAGTCCACATGCACACCTGTCACAGAACATCTGATGGAAGTACTCGTATGCATTGATGCACTGAAGAGAGCAAGTGCCAAAGAGATCAACGTTGTCATTCCTTATTATGGATATGCCCGTCAGGACCGTAAGGCATCCGCTCATCAGCCGATCACTGCTAAGCTTGTTGCAGATCTGCTTACTGTTGCCGGCGCTGACAGAATCGTTGTCTGTGACCTCCATGCGACACAGATCCAGGGCTTCTTCGATGTTCCGATCGATGACCTGGCTGTAGGACCGATGCTTGGACATTATTATGCAGAAAAAGGTTTCAACAGTGATGAAGTCGTTGTTGTATCTCCTGACCACGGCGGAGTTGTACGTGCTAGAAGGATCGCTGAACTGCTTGACTGCCCGATCGCGATCGTTGACAAACGCCGTCCGAAGCCGAATGAAGTTGAAGCACAGAATGTCATCGGTGATGTTGACGGAAAGATCTGCATCATCGTGGATGATATTGCTGATACATGCGGAACCCTTTGCGCAGCAGCCAAGATCCTGAAAGATCACGGCGCAAAAGAAGTAAACGTAGCTGTTACACACGGTATCTTCTCAAGAGACGCTGTTGAAAAGATCGAAGCATCCGAGATCAAGGAAGTTGTGATCTCCGATACGATCCAGCTGTCTGATGAAAAGAAAGCAAAGACCACAAAGATCGTACAGCTGTCCATCGCAGATATGCTGGCGGAAACGATCGATGCGATCATGAACCACACATCTGTCTCCCGTGTTTATGACAGATATTTAGGAAAAGTCACTCAGTAATAATGGTGAACGATAAGGCTGAAACCGATTCCGGTTCCGGCCTTTATTTTACAGAGGCCATGATAAAACGCAGACCTGTTCGGATCTGCGTTATTTTTGATTATTTGTTTGTTATGATCAGCCGACCTTTGTGAAATCAACTGAGCCGTCCTGTCTGCTGATAATGGCGGAACCGAATTCCATTGCATCATAGTACTGCAGAAGTTCGTATCTGCCTCTGTCGGAGGCAGAGAGCTCACAGAACTTAACCGCCAGGTCTTTATCCTGGAGCATGCAGATGCTGTATTCGCACATAGAAAGCAGATCGGGAACAGTGTTGATCAGATTCTCCGTATTATTTGTTGAAACGATGACGGAAACACCAGCCTTCCAGCCGTCTTCAATGGATCTGTAAAGTTCCTTTTTGTATTCATCCTGCGCAAATGTCGGGAAAGCTTCATCGAGGATGATCAGATCATTCGCTGTTGTCCTCTTGTTGAAGTTTCTGATCGCATCATCCAGAACGACTGTCGGATCATCATGGTAAAGATAACTGACATCAACGATCGTCAGATGTGAATCAATATCGAATTCCAGTTCACCTTCCAGAACTCTGAGATTTTTTCCGCCCAGGCCCTGGTAATGATCAGGCTTGTTGGTGAAGAGGATAATACGACCATCTGTTTTTCTCTCAATAACCTTGTAGAGCAGGAATGTTTTGCCGGCCCCTTTTTTGCCGGTAATGACAGCTACTGTAGGAAATGTTAAAAATACTTCCTGATTGGTAATTGTGTTTTTACCGATAAGAACATCACTCATAATAACTCCCTCTTTTTATCTATCATGACTATTATAGCGCATATTTGTGCAGGAATTGACTAGTGGGTTTATGAAAAAAGAATATCTCGTTACAGACTGGTATAACAAGAACTCAATTTATGACAAATAATGATGTACGGCGCATTCTATAATGAGTTCAGGAATAGCAGAGGTGCTTTATGAAATTATTGACACAAGGAGATGATTTTGGCTTTACAAGAGGCGTAACACTCGGAATCGTGGATTCGATCGACCGGGGTGTTCTGCGAAATACCGGACTGTTTGCGAATATGCCGAGCGCACCGTTCGCGGTCAGTTTTATGAAAGATCGTTCGTTTGCCTGTTTCGGCATTGATTTCAATATTGTTGCCGGACCCAGCTGTGCTGATCCCGCAAAGATCCCTCATCTGATAGATGAGAACGGACTGTTTATCAAAAGCGGTACAAGGATCAGGAATGAACTGTTCCGTACACCGGAAGGCAGAGAAGAAATGTTTCCTCTGGAAGAAGTGTATACAGAACTGCGGGCACAATATGACCGGTTTGTTGAGATGACCGGCAGAAAACCCGGTTACCTTCATCCGCATTCCATTCACCCTGAGACATATATGGAAAGTATCCGGAGGATCGCTGAAGATGAACATGTACCGTTTTCCCATGACATCAGGGAGGCAATGGGATTCCGTGAAATACGTGACTGCCCGGCAGCTGTCAGAAAGACGACCAAAGCATCCGGACAAAAGGTATTCGATCCTTCAGAACAGATCAATAAAAACACAACTGCACTGATCATGCAGTGTGCTGACTGGCTGGCAGAAGGTGAATATGCGGCGATTGGCGGACATCCCGGGTATGTGGACGGTGAACTGATGAAATGGACAACGCTGTCCCTGGAGCGCATGAGAGATGCTGAAGCCATGATGTCGGAAGAGGTCAGAAACTGGATTGATGAAAACCAGATCGAACTGATCACATATTACGACCTGATATAAGAAAGAGGTAATAACATGATGAAAATGGGATCAAAATCCGTGGTGATCAACCCGGAATTTCCGGTCAACAGGATGCTGTTTCACCGTGGTGAAAAACACCAGGCATGCTGGGATGACCTGCATATCAGAATGATCGTTCTTGAAGCAGAAGGACACAGACCCTGGTACCATGTATCGATCGATTCGGTTGAGATCTGGCTGGATGTCAGAAACAGGATCAAGCAGGCGATCGAAGAAACTGTGGGCAGAGAGATTGATATCGTCGTATCTGCTACACACAGTCATAACTGTCCATGCATGACAACAGATTATGCCTGGATCGATTTTGTCATTGATAAGATCAAAGCAAATGTCGGAACGATCGAGATGACGGAATATCAGGAAGTGACCTACAGCTACCAGTACCGCTATTTCAACAAGATCGGTGACAGCAGGGAAGCGGATCTGAAGCACAAAGCAGTTCATCTGTATGCCGAGACACTGTCATTGTACGGGGACGGGGAACGCAGGATCACATTCCTGATCCATAACTGCCATCCGACGATCCTGGCATTATGGGAATCTGATTTTACAAGCGAGTATCCCGGATACTGCATTAAAAAACTGAGTGAAGCACACCCGGATGAATTCTTTACGTTCCTGCTGGGACCGGCAGGGGATATTTCACCGCATTTCGTCAGAAAGAATAAAGAGTACGAAGAGATCGCCCGCCTGGGTGACATCCTGACTGCCGAATTTGAACGTCAGCTGTCTCACCAGGAGAACAGAGAACCTGTCAATGCATTCCGCTACAGGGAACAGATGATCAAGGTGGAAAAAGGAAATCCGGTCACGATGGGCACAGCCTATCTGCCTCCGGCAGAGCGGCTGACGAAGCAGGAAAAAGAAACACTGGAACAGTGTTATCTCAATCCGCGCCGCTTCCATGAAAGACAGCTGGAGCCGATGGAGATCACAGATGAATCGATGTTCTCACAGCTGATCCTGAATGAAAACTATTCGATCATCTTTGAACCGCATGAACTTTACAGTGAATTTTACGGAGCCGTCAACAAACAGACAACAACGCTGGCTACGATCTCAAACGGATTTGACCACTATGTGACAGGCATGTATCTGAATCATATTACGATGCATACATTCTCTGAGTTCGGTCCGCAGATGAAGCGTGATATGTGGGAACTGCTCGGAAAATGGAGCCTGCAGGAGGATGCAGATTTCTGATAAAGAAAGCGGCAGGCATACAGACAGTATGATGTTTGATAAAGGGATAAGCTGGATCCTTGGCAGCTTATCTCTGTTTCTTTCTTTGGATTATCATGACAGTATGCAGTGAGATATAAAAAAGCATGATAAAATACTGATAGCAAGGCTTATTTTAAAACGGAGGTAATTATGAACGATCAGCGATTCCCTGATTCTTTTCTGTTTGGCGGAGCGATCTGTGCAATGCAGGCAGAAGGAGGATTTGACCAGGGCGGCAGAGGACTTTCCAATGGCGACCTGAGAAAAAAAGGACTAGGTACCTTCAATGATTTTGACATCAACAACGAAGACAGAAACAATACAGACGATTATTCTTTCCGCAAAGGCGTGAATTTCTACGGACGCTACAAGGAATATCTGGCAGAGATGCATGAACTGGGACTGCAGTGCTTCCGCATGAGCATTTCATGGTCCAGGATCTTCCCGAACGGAGATGATGAAGTTCCGAATGAAGAAGGACTGAAGTATTACGATGACGTGTTCGATGAGCTGAACAGACTGGGCATGGAACCGTTTGTTACATTGTCTCATTTTGAGATCCCACTGAATCTGGTGAAAAAATACAACGGATGGCTGGACCGCAGAGTGATCGGTTTCTATGAGAAATACTGCCGCACGGTATTTGAGCGTTATCGCGGCAAAGTCAGATACTGGATCACATTCAACGAGATCAACAATGTCGTATCATTCCCGTTCTGGGCGATCGGACTTGATGTCAGGAACAGTGAGCATCCGATGCAGGACATGTATCAGGCGCTGCATCACCTGTTTGTGGCAAACGCGCTGTCCATCAAAGCGCTCCATGAGATCGATCCTGCTGCTAAGATCGGAGACATGACATCTGTTTCCACGATCTATCCTTATTCCTGCAATCCCGATGAAGTGTTTGAAGCATTCCGGCAGAGACGTCTGAAATACTTCTTCATCGATATGCAGGCAAAAGGAGAATATCCGTATCAGATGAAACGGTTCTTTGAGGAGAACAATGTTGAACTGCAGATCGAAGACGGAGATCTGGAAATACTGAAAAACAATACGGTCGATTACATCACGTGCAGTTACTATCAGTCAGCCGTTTATAAAGAAGGCGAGGCACTGACATCTGACACCGGAGGATTCCGCTCCAAAGCAAAAAATCCTTATCTGACAGCTACCCAGTGGGGCTGGCAGATCGATCCGAAGGGTCTGCGCTTCGTACTGAACGAACTGTATGAACGCTACCATCTGCCGATCTTTATTTCGGAAAACGGCGTCGGCATGATCGAGAAGCTGGATGAAAACAATACCGTCAAAGACGATTACCGTATTGAATATATCCGCAATCATCTGAAGGCGATCTACGAGGCGATCCGTGATGGCGTTGAAGTGTTCGGATATACATACTGGGGACCGTTTGATATCGTGGCTGCTTCAGCAGGCAGTATGGAGAAGCGGTACGGATTCGTATTTGTTGATTATGATGATTACGGAAACGGAAGCGGCAGACTGTACCGCAAGAAGTCTTTTGACTGGTACAGACATGTCATCGATACAAGGGGAGCTTCATTATTTGAAGACTGATCAGGATACTGATTGCGCCTGAATGTACGGTTATTCCGGGATCATATCGAAAAAGCACATGATGAAAGGCTGCAGTTTATACGTGTCTTGTGCATCGTATACCGCAGCCTTTTGCATTGGATCAATGGTTTTTATATACATTCACGCATGATGTCTGTTCCGCGGCTCGTACCGATCCTCTCAGCGCCGGCATTGATCATTTCAAGCGCCTGCTTCAGAGTCCTGATCCCGCCGGCAGCCTTGACCTTCACTTCACTGCCGACAGTTTCTTTCATGAGCCTGACATTTTCGACCGTGGCTCCGGCTGTTCCGAATCCCGTGCTTGTTTTGATATAGTCAGGTCTGATCTCTTTTGCAATCTGACAGAGCCGGATAATTTCATTTCTGGACAGATAACATGTCTCAAAAATGACCTTGCAGATGACCTTATTCTGCCTGCAGAGGTCCACCATACGTCTCATTTCATCTTCAACATACGCATAATTGCCTTCTTTTACTTCAGTGATATTGATCACATAGTCGATCTCATCAGCCCCGTGGCTGATCGCATCGGCTGCTTCATACAGTTTGACGTCCGCAGTCTGCTGACCGAGCGGAAAGCCGATGGCTGCGCCGACATGGATCCCGGTATCCTTGAGCAGCTCGTGACAATACGCTGTCTGATACGAGTTGACTGCCACCATTGCAAAATGATGCCGCAGAGCTTCCTCGCACAGTCTCTTCATGTCTGCATGGTCAGCGTATGCATGCAGGTTAGTGTGGTCGATCATTCCGGCCAGCTTATCCTTGGTGATCATAGCAGTCCCTCCTGTTCATGAACGTGAGCTGATCTTGTGGATCCCTTTGATGGTGATCGTTGTTGTGCCGTTGACTTCTTTGGTGAATTCAATGCAGTCCGGATCCGAGAACAATTCCGCAGGAACAGATATTTCTATGCCTGTATCGGTTTTGATCTTCTGTTTTCCGGCTACTCTGACGGCGGTCTTTACAGGCAGGCTGACAGTTGCCGGAAGCGGAGTTTCCTCAAGCTTCTGACGGAATGCCTGCTGCAGGACAGGCGCATCCCGGTAAAAATCTTCCGCGATGTCTTTCGGAGAGAATGATTCTGTTTCTTCCGCATTCTTTTTCAGCTGTGTTTTGACGACTGAAAGGACTGCGGCAGGATCCTCTTCATGTTCCTCTGCAACTTCTACAGCGATGTTTTTCAGGATCCTGATCACCTCCTCGGATGATTTTTCTTCCGTGCATCCGAGCACTTGTTTCAGGATCTTCGGTTTCTGATCGACCTGCGTCTTCATTTCATCCGTAAACTGCACTTTTTCGGAGGAAAGATCGATCAGAGCGTATGTTTTGATCTTTCTGGTAGGTGAAGGCAGGACCGCATGATGCGTCACAAGCTCATTGATCAGGACGCCTGTGCTGCTGTCTACCTGGTGAGACCAGGCCTGCGTGTTCTCCAGCACAAGAATGGCGCAGCAGGGCCGCAGATCAATGGAATAATCGGCGATCAGCAGGTCAAAAGCCTGCAGATCGGGATGCTCCGTAAATATATCAATAAACCGCTGAGCGATCCCGTCAGACAGATCGATAAATCCGGTCCTGCCTGCCCGGTAATCACGGACCGCATGCAGCATGTCGCTGTCTGCCTCAAATACTCCGTCCGACAGGCGTGTATCATTGATCGTACGGAATATATGCTGAAAGACATATCCGTATATCTGGTCTTCATTCAGGCAGAGTTCCTGCTGTGACAGTACATTCAGCCGTGTTGTAAAGTCCAGAATATGCAGAATGGCATGGTTTATCGTTATTTCGGGGATCTCGTTTTCTCTCATGATCGTTCCCTCCTGAATACTTGCCATTATACACAAAGGATGGCTGGATAAAATCGTATGGTGAGAAAAATTAAAAAGAAAGTTGGAAATTCAATGTTTGAAGTATCGGCATTGTAAGTGTTGCTGTGGTATTATGTAATATGATTATGACAGACCTCGAATATACATTTGATGAAATAAAAGGAAAACGTTCCAAAGAAGACCTGATCAGCTTCCTGGCTGACGAGGTCAGGGACGAAACGATCGAAAAAGCAGCGTTCCTCTCTCAATTTGAAGACCCTGATCAGGCATTTGACAGCCGCACAGGCGCTCTCCGCAGGTTCACAGAGGATGGTTTTGGTATGATCACGGCTTTTGCGTCCAAAGATGAGATGGACAAAGCATCAGTCGAAGTAGCATTATCCGCCAGCGGATATGAACCGCTTCTGGCAGACAGCCTGAGTTCTGTAAAGAATATGGCTGCCAGAACACTGAATACATACCGGATCCATGAATCCCTGGAACTGTACGAAGACGCATTGGCACAGTTCCGTGAGTCTTACCGGAAAGTTCTGGAATCAGAGGATGAATTAACGCAGAAACAGACAGAATACCGCAGATGTTCTGCTGCACTCCGCAGTCTGAGAGAAGAAGATTCATGGCTGAACAGGGAAAACAAGCGTCAGGTAACAAGGATCAAGGATGCTGAACGTCAGGCAATGGTGCATCAGGAGGCAAAACGCCAGGCGCAGGAACAGATGAATGTGTTTGATGAACAGCTGACTGACGCAAATGAAAAGCTTCCGATCAATCTGGCGGAGCTGGAAGCAGCTGAAAAGCGCGCAGAAGAACTGACACAGGAAATTGCCGTTCTTGAAAAGAAGACAACATTTATCGGCGGCCTGTTCCGCAAGGACAGGAACCAGCTGAAGGAAGAACTGGAACAGAAGCGCAAGGAACTGGAGGAGATCCGGCAGAAGCAGCAGAAGTCCCAGGAGGGAACCCAGAAACTGCAGCTGGAGATCGAACGCCTCGAAGAAAATGTCAGAACGCACATGACAGAAGCAGCCAAGATCGATTCAGCATTCAACGCAGCCAAAAACAACCTGATCAAGGCAAGGCAGGAATACAACGACGGCGAACGGAAATTCGCGAAAAATCAGGACAGGATCAAGGAAGCAAAACGGAAGATGGACGCCCTTGAGGGCGGACTGAGAGTCCTGGAAGGAAAAGACAGGGCTGTCCGCGCAGACTGTCTGCTCACAGCACGCCGGGTATTGATGGCATTCCTGGTGAGCTCGAAAGTATACCGCGATAACCTGAAGAAGATATCCAAGCTGAATGAAGAAGAAGTGATACCGGAGGGAGCACTGGAGACTGTGCTGTTCTGGGCACCTGTGATCTTTGTTGAATGGAGCAAGGCAGAGCCGTTCCTGATGCAGAGAACTGCCGATACGATCGGCATGATCATAGGAGTTGACACGGATCCGAACGATCAACGTGCACTGGAAACGATCATCTTCGAATAAAGGCATACAAAAAAGAGACGATCAGTGTCTCTTTTTTTTCGGCTGCTGTATAATAGCAGTTCGTTCAGGATTCCGATTATTAATTAGAGCTTAACTACGTTGGAAGCCTGCGGGCCACGGTCACTCTGTGTTACATCGAATGTAACTCTCTGGTTCTCATCGAGTGTTTTGAAGCCTTCGCCCTGAATTGCAGTGAAATGAACAAAGATATCTGTTCCGTCATCGGATGTGATGAATCCATATCCTTTTTCTGCATTGAACCACTTAACTTTTCCTGTTGCCATTTTTTTAAGAATCTCCTATTCTAAATATCCCTATGCCCCCTCTTAGAACACGGACACTAGCATTAATTTAGCATTTTCCGACATCACTTACAAGTCAAAGGCAGTTATTTAAAATAAAAAACAAGGTTTTTGTACCAATAATTGAATATTTTGGCCTGTAGTAAGAAAATATGACACAAATGCCTGTTTTTAAAAGAAAAA